>NZ_JBQEKA010000014.1:0-57557 GCF_052103615.1 Kerstersia sp.
GGCAAGTGGCGCAAAAGCGTGCTCAAAACAGCACACCAGCAGCGCTGGCCTTTAACCCGATTCCTTCTGGCTGGCAGGCACGGATTTTCCGGCTGGTTATCAAATGATAGCTATAATCGTTTGCGCTTTTCTCTGGCGCTGGCGGTTCGCGCCTGTGCCGGATTTCCTTTTTTGCTGGTGAGATAGCTATGTCTGCGGGTCGCTGCTTTTCAATCAATCGTGCCGGGTTTTTACTGGGCGGCCTGCTGGGTAGCCTGGCGGGGAATACCTGGGCGGAACCCGCGGCAATGCAGGCTCCGGCCGTGCGGGCGCTGGAAACAGTCGAAGTCCTGGGCACGGCGCAAGAAACGCTCAAGCAGGCGCCCGGGGTTTCCATCATTACGGCCGAAGATATCGCGGAAAATCCGCCCAGCAATGATCTGGCAGATCTCATCCGCCGCCAGCCCGGCGTCAACCTGACCGGTAATTCCACCAGCGGCCAGCGCGGCAATAATCGCCAGATCGACATTCGCGGCATGGGCCCGGAAAACACGCTCATTCTGATCGACGGCAGACCGGTCAGCAGCCGCACTTCCGTACGCTATGGCTGGCGTGGCGAGCGGGATACGCGGGGCGATACCAATTGGGTGCCGGTCGATGCGGTGGAACGCATCGAGGTGCTGCGAGGCCCGGCGGCAGCGCGTTATGGCAACGGCGCGGCAGGCGGCGTGGTGAACATTATCACCAAGGGCATTCCGGACACTCTGCAAGGGTCGTTGACGCTGTATGCCAATCAGCCGGAAGCCTCCAAGGACGGCGACACGCGCCGCGCCAGTTTTGGTTTGGCCGGGCCGCTTTCCGATAGCCTGGGTTTTCGCCTGAACGGCAATATCGCCAAGACTGATTCCGATGCCTGGGATATCAATCGCGGCCATGCCTCCACGCGTACCGGGTTTCATGAAAATACCTTTCCGGCCGGACGCGAAGGCGTGCGCAACCGTGATGCTGCCGGCCGTTTGAGCTGGAAGCCGGCGCCTGGCCATCTCATCGAATTCGATGCGGCCTTCAGCCGCCAGGGCAATATCTATACGGGCGATACCCAGAACACCAACAACTACATGCATGGCAACCCGACCCTGGAAGACCTGACCAAGCTGGTCGAGGAAAACCTGGGGGCGGAAACCAATATTCTGTACCGTGAAACCTATGCGCTGACCCACAGGGGTGATTACGATTTTGGCAGCTCGCATGTCTATGCGCAGTATGAAAAGACGCGCAACAAGCGGTTAAAGGAAGGGCTGGCCGGGGGCACGGAAGGCCTGTTTTCATCAGGCGAATTCGGCCAGGCCGTGCTGCGCGCCTATACCTTGCATGGCGAAACCAGCCTGCCGGGGCAGTTGCTTGGGCGCCAGCAGGTGCTCACCCTGGGGATGGAGTGGGTGCGCAACGAACTGGATGACGCCAACTCCATGACGCAGGGCTTCATGGGCGGCGCCCAGGTGCCAGGTGCAGTCTCCCTGGCGCGCGCGAGTCGGACCGCCGCCAATACGTTTTCGCTGTTTGCCGAAGACAATATTGAACTGACGGCAGATACGATTCTGACGCCAGGGGCGCGTTACGACCATCACAGCGTGACGGGCAGCAACTGGAGCCCGTCGCTGAACCTGTCGCATCTGATTAACGACCGCTTCACGGTCAAGGCTGGTATTGCGCGGGCCTATAAGACCCCCAATCTGTACCAGACCAATGACAATTACCTGCTCTATAGCAACGGTAACGGTTGCTGGGGCGCTGGGGGCCCCTGCTATTTGCAGGGCAATCCCGGGCTGAAGGCGGAAACCAGCGTGAACAAGGAGCTGGGGCTGGAATATCAGGATGATGCCTTGCAGGCCGGGCTGACTTACTTCCGCAATGATTACCGCGACAAGATTGAAGCGGGCATGTCGCCCGCTGGCGGCACGCAAGGGACATCGGCGAACATCTTCCGCTGGGAAAATGTGCCCCGGGCGGTGGTCGAAGGCCTGGAAGGCAATCTGGGCTATACCTTCACGCCAGCGGTGTCGTTGAGCAATAATTTCACGGTCATGCTGACAAGCAAGAACAAAACCACAGGCGAAGTTTTGTCCGTCATTCCGAAGTACACCTTGAATTCACGCCTGGATTGGCGTGTGAGTGACAGCCTGGGGCTTAATGCCACGCTGACCTGGTACGGCAAGCAAAAGCCCAAGAAATACGATTACCACGGCAAGCCGCTGACGGGCGAAGCCACGGAGTCGCTGTCGCCCTATGCGCTGTTTGGCCTGGGGGCGAACTATCGCGTGTCGCGCCATCTGTCCGTGACGGCGGGCGTCAGCAACCTGTTTGACAAGCGCCTGTACCGGCGCGGCAATGCCGTTACGGTGAACTCGCCGGTGGGAAATCTTACTGGCGCCGGGGCGGCCACGTATAACGAACCCGGGCGGGCATACTACCTGTCGGTAACGTCTTCGTTCTGATGCCTTGAGCACGGGCCAATGCGTCAGCCCTCGGCCTGAAGGCCGAGGGCTGACGAGGTATTCCCCAGACGGGCTCAGCCTGGGCCGGCGGTTTGCCTGCCTTGCAGGCGCATGCCCAGCAGCATCAGGCTCAGGCTGATCGCAGCAGCCACCACGGCCATGGCCATGCCTTGGCCGATGGTGCCCTGTTCAAACTGACGCCAGACGAAGATGGACACTGTCTGCACCCCGGCGGGGGCCAGCAGCAAGGAGGTCACCAGTTCTCGCGATGCCACGGCGAACACCATCAGCATGGCCGCCACCAGACTGGGCAGCGCCAGCGGCAGCGTGACATGCCGCAAACTGCGCATGACCCCGGCGCCGTGCACGCGTGCGGCGGCTTCCAGGCTGGCGTCTATCTGTGCCAGGGCCGCAGACACATAGCGCACGGGGTAGGGCAGCAGCAGGCAGGTGTAGGACAGCAGCAGAATCACCCAGGTGCCGTAAGGCGTGACTGGCCAGAAGGATTGGTTCCAGGCCAGGATCAAGCCGACACCGACCACCACGCCAGGCAGTGAAGCGGGCAGCAGCGACAGCGCGTCTATCCAGCCGGCGGCGCGTATGCGCTGGCCGTGCACGCACCAGGCCGAGGCAAAACCGACCAGGCCTGCCAGCAGCGCCGTCCCGACTGCCAGCGACAGGCTGGTGGACAAGGCTTGCAGCGGTTCTCCGCCTTGCTCCAGCAGGGCGCTGAAGTGGTCCAGACTGAAGTTGTGCAGGCTGAGCCCGCCGGATAGCGTGCGTGTCAGCGCAGAGGCCAGCATGGAAGCAATGGGCACGGCGACCGCCAGCAAACTGATCAGCGTGAACAGCAGCAGCACCGGCACGCGCCATGGCCCGAGCTCGCGGCGCGCGGATTCCACCGGTTTGCCGTTGGTCGTTTCGAAACGCCGGCCCGCCAGCATGGCGCGCTGCAAAGCGTAGGCCAGCAGCGCCAGGGAAACCAGCAGCAGCGCCAGCATAGCCGCGCCCGACAAGTCTATGGGCCAGTCCGACAGGCGCCTTTCGATGGCAGTGGTCAGCACCAGAAAACCTGCCTGGCTGCCCAAGGCCGCCGGGACACCGTATTCCTCGATGGCCAGCGTGAACGTCAGCAACATGCAGGCGGCCAGCGCGGGTAGCGCCAGCGGCAGCGTGATGCGGAAGAACGCGCGCCAGGGCGTGGCGCCACAGACGCGGCCGACATCGGCCAGCCGGCCGCCCGCTGCTGCGAGGCTGCGGGACACCGCGAAATACACCACCGGAAACGTGCCCAGCGCCATGATGAGGATGATCCCCGTTGGCGAAAACAGCAGAGCGCCCAGATGGATGCCGGTCAGCTGCATGAGATACCCGCCAGGTTGCAGCGCCATCATCCAGGATAGCGCAGCAATATAGGGGGGCAACAGAAAGGGCACGAGGAACAGCAGATCCCAGACCGGGGCGCCGGGCAGACGGAACAGGCCGCGCAGCGCGCCTAGCGGGGCGCCGATCAGCGTGCTGGCCAGCATGACGCCCACACCCAGTTGCAGGGTGTTGCCCAGCAGGGGCGTGACATTTTCCTGGCTTAGTACCGGCAGAATATTGCTGAACGCGCCACTTAGCGAGCCTGCGCCCAGATGCGGAAATACCGCTTGCAGCACGATAAAACAGATAGGCAATGCCACCAGCACGGCCAGCGCCGTGAGGGTGAGCATTGCCAGCATGGACATGCCGCGCATGATCTCTCCAGTTCCGGCGCGGCCAGCGGCCGCTGCCGGAGACGACAATCAGAAATCAGCGCTGGCCGAACAGGGTGCCGAAGCGTTGCAGCACATCGGCGCGCAGCGTGCTGGAGCCGCCATCGGCGGCGGGCAGCAGCGTCAGCTCCTGGAACAGGGGGCGGCTGGCGGCCACATCGCTGCGGGCCGGCATAAGCCAGGCTTCGGCGACAGCCGCCTGGCCTTCCGGCGACAGCACATAGTCGATGAACTGGCGTGCGGCCGCGGGACGCTTGCTTTCCTTCAGGATCATCATCGGGCGCGGCGCGATTACCGTCCCGCTGGCGGGGAAGATCACCTTGATGGATTCGCCTTTGGTCATGCCCGCATAGGACACGTAATCCACGCCGCCGAACACGGCGGCCTTGGCGCCTTGCAGCACTGGCGTCAGCGCCTGGGCGTTGGGGCCGGAGACAGTCATGCCGTTGTCGCGCAGCGACTCCAGCAGGGTCCAGGCCTGGTCGCCCCGGGCGGCGTACAGGCCCAGGATCAGATCCAGCGTGGCGCCGGACAGGGCCGGGTCAGGCATGGTGACCAGATCCTTGTATTCCGGCGCGGCGAGGTCGCTCCAGTCTTTGGGCTCGGGCTTGCCGCTCTGGGTATTCCAGACGATGCCGAGCGCGGAAATGCCTTGCGCGACATAGTAGGGTGTCTTGAAGGCCGCCGGTACTTCCGCGGCGTTGGGGCTTTCATAGGCTTGCAGCCAGCCGCGTTGCTCCAGATCCTGGGCGGTGTCCCAGGACGCGGAAATCAGGACATCGGCACGGGGGTTGGCGGCCTCGGCTTCCAGGCGCGCCATGACCTTGCCGGTGGTGGCCTGGAACACATCAACCTTGATGCCGCTTTGCTGTTCAAAACCGGCAGCGAGTTTCTTGATCAGGCTGCCCGGCCCGGCGGTATAGACCGTCAGGCTGCGCTCGTCTTGCTGCGCGTGGGCCGTCGAAACAAATGCGGGCATGAGGGAAAGGGCCAGGATAGGCAGTAGCAAACGGGAAACAAAAGAGTGTGTCATGGTTATCTTGCAATCAGGTTACAGGAGGATGTCTTCGTGGACATTGCCGGCCGACAGGCGCACGATGCGGTGCGCCAGGATGTGGGCCTCCTGGGGATCATGGGTGACATAGACGGCGGTGGTGCCCAGGCGGCGCAGCAGCGCGGCCAGTTCGGCCGACAGGCTTTCGCGCAGGTCGCGGTCCAGGTTGGAGAGCGGCTCATCAAAGAGCAGCACCTGGGGGCGCGCCACGATGGCGCGCGCCAGAGCGACACGCTGTTGCTGGCCGCCGGACAGATCGGCGGGGCGGCGCTTGCCGTAGCCTTGCAGGCCAACAAGTTGCAGCGCTTCTTCCACGCGCCCGCGCTGTTCGGCCTTGGGCACGCCGCGCATTTGCAGCGGAAAGGCAATATTGCCCGCGACCGTCATGTGCGGCCAGAGCGCGTAATCCTGGAATACCATGCCCAGGTCGCGCTGCTCCGGGGGCAGCGTCCGGCGGGTTTCATGGACGGCGCGTTCGCCGAAGTGGATGCTGCCCGCATCGGGCCGCAACAGCCCTGCCAGGGATTTGAGCAAGGTGCTTTTGCCGCAGCCTGATGGCCCGAGCAGGGCCAGGATGGTTCCCGCGGGAATGTCCAGGTCTATACCATTGAGCACCGTGTTGCCGCCGAAAGCATGGCGCAACTGGCGGATGCCGATGGCGACGCCGCGGCGCGGCGCGCTGGCGTGGGAAGTGTGGGAAGGGGGCATCAGAAGCTGTGGCGCATGCCGATATTCAGGCCGAACTGGTTCGCCCCTGGGTTGACGTTTTCGCCGAATTTGCCGCCGATCACGCTTAGCGACGAGTCATGGCGGTTCAGGGCATAGGCGCCGGTTGCGTAAAACGTCGTGCGTTTGGACGCCTGATAGTCGGCGCCCAGCACGAACAGCCAGGGCTTTTGATCCTTGCCCGCCTGTTGCGCGGCAGGGCAGGCGGCGGCATTCAGGTTGTCGCAGGTCGTGCCATCCAGGTAGTACAGCGCCAGCGACAGCGTGGCCGGCTTGCTCACCTGATAGCTGGCGCCGGCCCAGTACATATTGCTGGTGTAGTTCTGCGTGGTGAGTTCTTGCTTCAGCCAGCGGTAGCCGCCGTAAACCTGGAAGGCGCCGGTCTTGTACGACAGGCCGGCGGCAATGCGCTGTTCGCGGTTATTGCTGTCGGCATTGAGGCCGGGTTTGTTGGCGTGTTTGACGTGATACAGCACGGCGGCATCCAGGCCGTCCTGCTGATACCGCACCCCGGCGCTATACATGCGGCCGACCTTGGAATCTTCGGCGTCCTGATCGTTATTCCAGCCGAAGCTGTAGAGCGCGCCCAGACTGAATGCGCCGAATTTGCCGGTGTATTTCAGGGCGTTGTCGGCGCGATCCGAGAAGGCGCCATCGACACGCTTGGCGGAGTAATTGCCATTGCCGAAAGGGTTGTACTTGCTGATCCAGTCGATCATTAAGGTATTCTGGCGGCCGGCCATCAATTGCCCCCAGGATTTGTCGGACAGCCCGATATAGGCCTGGCGTCCGAACAGGCGGCCGCCTTGCAGCAGGGTGCCGTCGGAGACGTCGAAGCCGCTTTCCAGCGTGTAAATGGCATTCAGCCCGCCGCCCAGATCTTCGCTGCCCTTGATACCCCAGCGTGACCCGCTCAGGCCGCCGGAAATCATATTGGGCTTGTTGGTTGGCCCAGGGCCGTTGGACAGCTTTTCCACGGCCACATCAATCGTGCCGTAAAGCGTGACGGAAGAAGGGGAGGCCTGTGCGGAAGCAGAGCCGAAAGGCAGCGCGCAAAGCGGCAGGGCGCAACAAAGCAGACCCGCGCGCAGGCGGGGGAACGGCATCGACATATTGTTATCCTCTTTGGGACTTGAATAAGAGACGCCAGCGTAAGGGGCGGGCATGACAGCGCCATGACCAAGAGAAAAGTCGGGCAGCGCGCAGAGTGAACGCAGCCTCGCGGCAACAAATACGGGAAAAAGACACACTGCCGCACGAATGCGCCGCCTTCTGCTAGAATTATTGTCTTCTTTCCTGCTGCGGTACGTTGGCAGCACGGTCAAATGCGGGTGTAGTTCAATGGTAGAACGGCAGCTTCCCAAGCTGCATACGAGGGTTCGATTCCCTTCACCCGCTCCAATCAGCGCTCCACACTGAGTTTGTCACTTTGGGACGTCCTCCCAAGCGATTGAATTTCAATAGGATTTTTCTTCCTGATGCTGTCGGGATCGGAAAAATGCCTTTCTAGCACCCCATCCGCTACATTTTTTGGCCCATCAACACGGGGGGCCGGCATGTTGCTTGGTTCTTCGGGAGAAGCTTGAAATACTGCATAAGAAGATGATTTCTAATAGAGAGCTAGATAGTTACTTGCTTGCTGATGTGCGCTAACCATTCGTTGCAGGTGCGACGGCGTTGACGGGCCGCGGCATGAGCTCAAATGTTAGTGATTTAGGTGTCTTTTTTTGGCTAGAAGGAATCGTTCCATTATTGGTCGTTAGAGTCCTTGCAATGATCTCGAAGTTTTTAGGCTTACCTAAAAGTTTGCTGATGGTTACTTACTCTCAGGATTGTGGCTGAATTCATTTTTATATGAACGGCGAGCTTATTTTTCCGTCGTCTAAATCTAGTTGGATATATATAAGTAGTTGTTAATGGATTGGCAGCTGTCTTTAGCTGTGCTGGCGCTCCTAGTGTCCGGTCTAGCTGTACTTTATGCTCGCAGGAGTGCTAAGGAAGCAAAGAAATCCAATGACATCGGACGTCTCAGTGCGCTTCTGGCTCTTCGAATTCACTACCTAGCGCTGATGCAACAGCAATCTGAGCTTGCGAAGATCCTGAATAATTCACCTGGTGGACTTCAGGCCGTGCACAACGCCTACGCTGATTTAGACACAAAATTGCGAGAGGTCTGCCGTGAGATCGACAAGCAGCATGCTGGCATCGTCGGCGAGCGCGTGGCTTAATTCAGGCGTTCATGAATGTCTGCTTAGGGTCGAAAGCAGCCACCCGCACGGCAGCCTTCTTCCCTATACCTTATTTGCCGAGAACGCCCCAGCAGTCAACTCAATATCCGCACCGCTAATGCGCATCCGGCGAGCAGTGTCCTGCCAACGATCGACAACCATGACGACCTCATCCACCATCTGTCGAGCCTGCGCTTCGCCCAGCCCATAAAAAGCGGCCGTGCTGAGAACAGTCTCTAGGCTAGGTCGATTGTCGATGTCGTCAATATTCAAGACATGCTCCGCCTTGTCGATATTCGGGTTGACGTCAAACGCGGGTGCAAGTCTCCATCCTGTCTTGCCAAGCACGAATCCGTGATTGCGAAGGTGGTCGTCGCGATTGCCGACCGCGACGTTGAACGCCACGCGCCGGAATAGCTGTTCCAAGTCCGCATCCGCATGTTCGGCATCACCCTGAGCGCGAATGAACTGCGCCAATTCCAGATAGCTCGTACCTTCACTTTGCGTCTTGCGAAGCAATGTCATTGCCGAGGCATAGAAGCGTCGCGAACCGTTGGCGCGATCGAAGCGTTGGATGCAGAAGGTATGGAAGTCGTTGTTTAACTTGATGAGCTTCGCAGGTGGTACGTCTATCCCCGCTTCTTGTGCGAGTTGGTGCACGACGTATTCCCAAGCTCCTACGTCTCGATCGTCATCTCGGGAAGGAAACTTGCCGATCCAGAGTGACCCGTCAGTTTCGGTAAAGTTGGCCTTGGGCCGTGCTCCGCCCAGAGATGCGCCAGGTGCGACGAGTACGGCGAGCCACTTTCGTAGCGCATCTAGATCGTCGATACGCCGGTTGCTGAGCTGGTAGGCCACGGCTTCCAGCTCTCGCAGCGTGGTCACTGGCGGAGCCGCCATGTGCTCGTCGCCAAGAAACGTTTCCGTATCTGGTCGGCGAAAGCGCAGGGCGCCTTGGCGAGTGTGGTCTTGCACGCCGATCAGGAAGTCCCAGGCGTACAACGGACGGGGAGAGCGTTGCTCATCCTTTGCCTGTAGGGCCTCGCGCCGCTTCATCAGTGTTTGTCCCCATCGGTCTGGTGACGAATCCAGGAAGATGCCGAAGTTGCCTAGCTCAGGCTTGGGAAAGAAGGGGTGTTCGTCGAGGGAGAGATCGGGGTCCAGCGCGAAGGCGCGAGGGTCTCGTAGCCAATCGCGTTCGTAACGGAAGCGGATTTGGCCGCGGTTATGGGCGAGTGTGCCGACTTGGCGTGCAGGGCCGAGGTCATCCTTCAACCAGACTTCCAGGGTGTTGTCCTGCGCGCTCATGTCGATGCCTCATTGTCTGCGGCCGGCGAGGGTTCGAGCGCTTTGGCACGGGTGGCCGTGCGGCGCTTGGGGGCTGGTTCAAGCTCCAGGTCCTGCAGTTTCCGACCCACTCTGTCGTCGGCCCCCAACTGATCAAGGTCGCCCTCAAGTCCCAGCACGGCCAGGACCCGGACATAGGACCCCAGCGTAGCCCCGGCGTCCCCGGCCTCAACCTTGTACAAGGTCGTTCTTGAGATCCCCGCGCGTTGCGCGACGACGGCGTTGCTCAACTTGCGTCGCTTGCGGGCAAGGCGCAGCCGCTCTCCCAGCGAGGACAGGAGGCGCTGTTCTTGAGGGAAGATGATAGGCGGTTTGCGTGGCATGTTCGCTATTATGGGCTATTTTTGTTTAATTTGTCCATAATAGCGTGAAGCTATGACTTTGTGCCGAAGCCTGATGAGGGTGGGCAGCAGCCACCACACCGGTCCAACATGCGGTACATCCTCGCTTCCTAAACGGGGGATGTCACCTTATCAATCAAAGAGCGGGATGCTAGGTTCTGTTCTCATCACACGCTCCAAGCAGCGCTCCACACTCAGTTTGTCACTTTGGGAAGTTCTCCCAAGCGATTGAATTTGAATGGGATGTAAGCGGTCACAGATATCTTTCGGCACGTATCCCGGGCTGAGCTTGTGTGATGCGCGGGCCATACGGGTAGAGGCAAAGGCGAAGATCGCCAAAGGCATCAATCCCAGGCCCGCGAGCACACAGAAGCAGCAGGCTGCCCGGCTGGCGGGTGAGTTCACCTCGCATCACTTGTTGGAGGTGATCAGGCGCATCTAGGCGCAGGTTCGACAGCCGCTGTCGAAATCACGAAGACCACGGGGTACCAGCGCTTGCGGAGGCGATCATCCGGCAATCGGAGCGGGCACTGATCAGCCTCGGCGAGGGGTTCAGGCAGTCAGGAAGCGCGTGACTTCGGCCCAATCGTTAGTCGATAGGGCGACGTCCTCGAAGTCGCCTGCTTCCTCGTCGTAGCGCGAGACGCAGAAGCGTTGGCTTCTGCCGGATTCGCGGTCGGCATAGTTGGCGTAGTCAACATACACTTTCAAGCCGCGCTTTTCGTTCTCAAATGATGGGGCTGCGTCGATGTAGCTCGACGTGTCGATATACCCTTCAGGCAGGGGGGGCAGGGTTGCTATGTCGAAGTTGGGAAATTCGCGGCGCAGTCGTTCAAGGTTCATAAGGCAAGCATGTGGAGTATAGAGGCCTGACATTTTACGTTGCTCCGCGCCAGTCTTCACGATGTCCCGGAAACAGAGCCTAGGTTAGCGTTGCGGAGCCTATCCGGAATGGGGTGGGGGAGGCATATGCTGCGAGGTAAACAGCATGAGCATGACTATGCCTATGACGCAGAAACGTACGATGGCGTTTCAGGCAGCCGCCCGAGGGGCATTGCCTGAGCTGCCGCAAGACGATCATGACGGAGCGTGCCACGGTCCGTCATGAGGGAAGACCATCTTATGGTTTTTGGCCGGGGGATGCGGGGGCAGGTTCAGATGCCGCGCCGCGCAGCAGCAGCGATGCCAGGGCGGCCAGGATGCTGAGGCAGCCTGCGGCCAGAAAGGCGCAGCGGTAGCCATCCAGTTCTGCCAGGCGGGCCGCTTGGCCCGCCGCGTTGCGGCTGGCCGTGACGGCGTGGGCGAGGGTGACGAGCAGGGCAATGCCGATGGCGCCGCCCAGTTGGCGCGCTGAGTTTTGCAAGCCTGCGGCCAGACCGGCATCCTGCCGGGGAACGCCAGCGAGGACAGCATGGGTGGCGCTCATCATGACGAGTCCGCAGCCGGTGCCGAGCAGCAGGGTGGGGATCAGCAGGTCAGCGGCGAGATTGGGGTGCTCCGGTATCCAATAGAGCCAGATCAAACCCGCCGCCGAAATCAGCCCGCCCAGGCAGGGCAGATGCCGGACACCAAGGTCGCGCAGCGTGCGTGAGGAGATGGCTGCCACGGCTAGCGATGCGGCCATGGGCAGGAGCGCCAGCCCGGTATCCAAGGGGTTGCGCCCGTCTATGCGTTGCAGCGTTTGAGACAGAAAAAACAGCGATGACGTCAGGATAGCGCCCAGCGCCAGTACCATGAACATACCGATCGCGCGTTCCTGGCCCGGCCCCTTGGGGGGGGGCGCGGCCACAATAATCGCCAGCGGCGAGGTGGCCAGTACGGCAGCCCCCAGCCCTTGCACAGCCCGGGCTGCCAGCAAGGCCGCGCCTGAGACGGCGAACCCCCCGCCAGGCTGGCGCCGGTAAAAAGGGTGAAGCCCCACAGCAGCATGCACCGTCAGCATGCCAGCCGTTGCCGGCAGCGCCTTGCGTCATCGCGATTTCAGAAGTGCTGCGAGTGCTGGTCAGCCGGGCCGAGACCTGGGATCCTGGCGCTAGCCTGAGCCCGGAGCAAGACAGGATCGCCCAGGTCATCCTGGATGAGATCAGCCGCGCGCCGCATGAGTCTTTGCATTTCCCCATGCTCAGGGATGTGCGCCTGCTGCGTGTGGCGCGCGCCTTGCTGGAAGAGCCGGGCAGCGCCCGGACGCTAGAAGCCCGCCCTGGCGGCCTTGCCGCCACGGGCGCGCACGGGCCTGGCTGCTTATGCCTTGTTCACTGCAAGTGATCAGGTATTGGTTTGTAAGGTTTACATGACTTATTGACAGGTTTGCCTGACTTCATTAATGTCAGGTTTACCTTACAAGGAAGCCATGTCATGTCACCACTCCATTCAGTTTCCAGCGCCGCAGGCGTTGCCAGCGCAGGCCGGACTTATCTCACCCGCACAGGCGCCTTCATGGGTGTTTATGTGCTGCTCAACTTGCTGGCCATCCTCGGGGTGTTTGATGGTGTACTGGGACAGCCGCTGGGTTGGGTGCTGGCCTTGGCGGCGGCGGTACCGGTGGCAGGGCAAGTCTGGGCGACCTTGCGGCTGATGGCAGACAGTGATGAGTATGTGCGGGCCATTATCGCCAAGAGTTTCATTCTGGCGGCCGGGCTGGCGATGGCGCTTTGGGTGGCGTGGGGGTTTGGCGAAACCTATGCTGCCGCGCCGCATTTGCCTGCCTGGCTGATTTATCCCTTGTTCCTGGCAATGTTTGCCCTGGTCACTCCCTTGATAAGCAAGAGCCATTGAATGAAGAATACCTTGCGGATATTGCGCGCCGAAGCGGGCTGGACGCAGGCCGATCTGGCGGAACGATTAGGGGTGTCGCGTCAGGCCGTCAATGCGCTTGAAACCGGGAAACACGCGCCGTCCCTGGATCTGGCATTTCGGATCAGCGCGCTGTTCGGGCGTCCTGTCGAAGCGATTTTCGATAACCCTTACTGCGGCTCAGCCGCGTGATGGCAGCGCGCTGGCGCTTGCTTGCCTGGCGCAGCATCCGCCGTGATGGCTTGCCCCTGGCGGACTTGCCGGCCGACCTGCCAATCGGGGTGAAAGGCCAGGGATTTCTGCGGCATCAGGGTGATGACGGTTGAACCCAGCTGGAAGTGCCCGATTTCTTCACCCTGTGCAAAGCAGGGGGCGGGGGTTTCGTCCGCGTAATGCCAGGCTTGAATGATGGCACGCCTGGGGGGCGTGACCAGGCCATGCCAGACGGTAGCAATACTGCCGACGATGGCCGCGCCTACCAGCACGACGGCGTAAATGCCATGTTGCGGATGGGCGAACCAGCAGACCAGGCGTTCATTGCGCGCCAGCAGCCCATCTATGCCAGCCACGATTTCCGGCCTGACGGAAAACAGGGTGCCAGGCACATGGCGCATGCCCAGCAGCCTGCCCGCGCAGGGAAGATGCACGCGGTGATAGTCGCGCGGGCTGAGGTAAACCGTTGTGAAGTGCCCCCCTTCGAAACGGCGGGCCAGCACGGGGTCGCCCAGTAATTCGCTGACGCTGTAGGCCTGTTGTTTGGCCTGTATCAATTGCCCGCCATGAATGGCGCCCAGCTGGCTCACGATGCCATCGGCCGGGCTAACCCAGCTGGCGTTGGCGATGGGGCGCATGCCCGGCCGCAAATGCCGGGTGAAGAAATCATTGAAGCTGAGATAGTCCGCTGGCGATGGCCGTGCGGCTTCACGCAGGTCTATGCCGTGCCGGTAGATGAAGGCGCGGATCAGCGCCTGCGCGATGACGGGCTGGCGGCTTTGCGCCAGGCGGCCGGCACCGCGTGTCAGCAAGTGCATGGGGGCCAGGCGCTGAAAAATCAGAGAGAGGGACATGGCATCAGGGATAGTTGGTGTTTTATTTTTGTTCTGGTACATAATATAGAATGTCATATGACAAAAATCGAGCGTTAACGCAGATCACCGCCATGGCGGTCTCTGCGCCGCATTGACAGCGAAGGAAAGCAGATGGTTAGGGAACGCGCAGTCTTTCAGGCACAAGGACACCAGGCGGGGCGGTGGGAGGCGCGCGCTGCGCGTCTTGCACCTGTGATGCCTGCCGCACGGGCTGCTGCCGGCCAGCATCCGGCAGCGCCGCAACATGCGCTGGAAGCAGGCGCCATGATCGTGCTCGGAGGGCAGCCATGACAAGCAGACAAGCAGGCGAGCAACGGCCATTCAATTTCAGCCCTGGCCCGGCCACTTTGCCGGAGGAGGTGCTGCAACAGGCCGCCGATGAGTTGCTGAACTGGCATGGCAGCGGCATGGGGGTCATGGAAATGAGCCACCGCAGCCAGGATTTCATCTCCATCTGCGAACAGGCCGAGTCGGATCTGCGCGGTTTGCTCGCGCTGCCGCAAGACTTCCATATCCTGTTTCTGCAAGGCGGGGGCATAGGCCAGAATGCGATTGCGCCGCTGAACCTGTCGCAGGGCGGGGTGGTGGATTTCGTGGTGACTGGCAGCTGGAGCAGCAAGTCGCATGAAGAGGCCGGAAGGTACGTCAAGGCGGCGCCCTTGGCGGCCAGCGGCGCAGCATCGGGTTACACCGATATTCCGGATCTGGCGGCCTGGCAGCTCAGCCCGCAGGCTGCCTATGTGCATCTTTGCAGCAATGAAACCATCCAGGGCGTGCAGTTTCCTGAATTCCCCGACCTCGCTGCGCTGGGCTCCACGGCGCCGCTGGTGGTGGATTGCTCGTCGGATATTGCTTCACGGCCGATGGATTGGCAGCGGGTGGGCATGGCGTTTGCCGGCGCCCAGAAAAACCTGGGGCCGGCCGGGCTGACGCTGGTGCTGATCCGTGAAGAGCTGCTGGGCCGGGCCTTGCCGATTTGCCCCAGCGCGTTCAATTACGAGCTCGTGGCGCGCAGCCAGTCCATGTACAACACGCCTCCCACCTGGGGGATTTATTTGCTGGGCCTGACCGCACGCTGGATGTTGCGCCAGCGCGAAGGGCAGCAAACCGGGCTGGCTGCCCTGGCGGCGCGCAATGAACGGCAGGCGGCCAAGTTGTACGCGGCGATAGACGCCAGCGATTTCTACATCAACCGGGTGAATCCGGCCGTGCGTTCGCGGATGAACGTGCCGTTCACCCTGGCGGATGAGTCCCTGACCCGGCGTTTTCTGGATGGCGCCGAGCAGCGCGGCCTGCTGCAATTGCAAGGGCATAGTTCGGTCGGCGGGATGCGCGCCAGCCTTTACAACGCCATGACAGACGAAGGCGTCGATGCCCTCGTTGCCTATCTCCAAGATTTCGAGCGGTACGCGGGATGACCATGACACACAACACGTTGATCAGTCCGAAAGTGCAGGAGCTGCAGCCCTACCAGCCGGGCGAACAGCCGCAGAGCGGCGGCTTGCTCAAGCTCAATACCAATGAAAATCCCTATCCGCCGTCGCCGCGGGTAATTGAACGCATCTGCGCGGAGGCAGCGGCGGACCGGAGCCTGGCCTTGTATCCCGACCCGGAGTCGGAGCGGCTGTGCGAAACCATCGCCGCCTGTCACGGGCTGGCCAGGGATCAGGTATTTGTCGGGAATGGTTCGGATGAAATTCTGGCGCACGCCTTTTGTGCGTTCTTCCAGCACGGCAATGCCGGTTTGCTGATTCCCGATGTCACCTACAACTTCTACAAAGTCTATTGCCGCCTGTTCGGTATCCGGGCGGAACTGGTGCCTGTCGATGCCGGCTTGCGCATCGACCTGGATGCGTTTGCGGCGGCGGCGCGGGCTTGCGGCGACATTGCCGGGGTGGTGGTGGCCAATCCCAACGCGCCTACCGGCGAAGGCCTGCCCCTGGCGGCCGTACAGCGCCTGTTGACCATGAATCCGTCTCGTGTGGTGCTGGTGGATGAGGCGTATGTGGATTTTGGCGGGCAATCGGCGATTGGCCTGGTCGCGCAGTATCCGAACCTGCTGGTGGTGCAGACTTTATCGAAGTCGCGCGCGCTGGCGGGATTGCGCGTGGGTTTCGCCATAGGCCAGCCGGCGCTCATCGAAGCATTGCAGCGCGTCAAAAACAGCTTCAACTCCTATCCGCTGGGGCGCCTGGCGCAGGCAGGCGCGATGGCGGCATTCGATGACCAGCCCTATTTTGAACAGACCCGGCAGGCCATTATGGCGACCCGCGGTTGGCTGTCTGCGAAACTGATAGCGCTGGGGTTCGAGGTGCTGCCCTCACAGGCCAATTTCGTCTTTGCCCGGCACCCCCGGTATGACGCCCAGCAATTGGCGGCCCGTTTGCGGGAAGCGAATATCCTGGTGCGCCACTTCCGGCAGGCGCGGATCGAACAGTTTCTGCGCATCACCGTCGGCACGGATGAACAGGCCGGACATCTGGTGCAAGTGCTGGAACAAGTACTGGCAAACGTGCCGACGGATCCGCGCAGGACTGCAGAGGCGTGAACACGGCCATGTTTTACGGCGGGCTGCGCGCCCGCTGGTCGCAGTTCTGGGTACTGACCAAACCGCGGATCGTTCAGCTGATTGTGTTCTGTGCCGCCATCGGGATGTTGCTGGCGCTGCCAGACTGGCCCAATGCAGCTCAAGGCAGGCGTATCGTGCTCGCCTGCCTGGGGGTTTGGCTGGTCGCGTCGGCTGCGGCGGCATTCAATTGCCTGGTGGAAAAGCGCATAGATGCCCGGATGCGGCGGACCACCTGGCGGCCGACAGCACAGGGCACGCTGGACGACAGACAGGTACTGTTATTCCTGTCTGTGCTGGGCGCGGCCGGCAGCTGGGTGCTGTGGCGCTATGTCAATCTGTTGACGCTGGCACTGACCCTGGCGGCCTTTGTCGGCTATGCCGTCATCTATACCATCGTGCTCAAGCCGCGCACCTCGCAGAATATTGTGCTGGGCGGCGCGGCTGGCGCAATGCCGCCAGTCATCGGCTGGGCGGCCATGCATGGCGAGCTGGCCTGGCAGGCATGGCTGCTGTTTCTCATTATCTTTGTCTGGACGCCGCCGCATTTTTGGGCGCTGGCTTTGTACCGGGTCGAGGACTACCGGCATGCGGGCCTGCCCATGCTGCCCGTCACGCATGGGCAGGCGCATACCTGTGCTGCCATATTCGCCTATACCGTGGTGCTGCTGGCGGTGTGTCTGCTGCCCGTGGCGGGAGGCATGGCTTCCTGGCTGTATCTGGGGGTTGCGCTGGTGTTGAGCGGTATGTTCTGCCGCTATGCCTGGCAATTGATGCATCATTATTCCGATGCGCTGGCGATGCGGACGTTCCGCTGGTCGCTTTGGCATTTGTCAGGGGTGTTCGCCGCCTTGCTGCTGGATCATTATTGGTTGTGAGGTATGCCTTGAGGGGCGGCCGCATCGGCTTGCGCCAGCCATTCGCGCGGCGCTACGCCCATGCGCTGCCGGAAGGCCCGGGACAGGCTGGGGGCGCCAGAAAAACCAAGCTCCGCGGCGATCCATTTCACCGGCCGTCCGGCGCGCATCAGCGCAGTGGCCAGGGTCAGGCGCCAATCGCTCAGATGGGCGGCAGGCGTGGTGCCGGTCACTTCTTTGAAGGCCGCGGCGAAGGCGCTGCGCGACATGCCGGCAAGCTGGGCCAGGCGTTCCAGCGGCCATTCTTCTTGCGGCGATTGGTGCAGCGCCACCAGGGCCTTGGCCAGCCTGGGGTCAGACAGGCCCATGATCATGCCGTGCGTCACGCCGGCCTGCGCGGGATGATCAATGATCCAGCGCAGCACCTGAATCAGCACGACTTCAAAGAGCCGGTTGGCCAGCAGGCGCGAGCCGCAGCGGACCTGATCCGCTTCGGCGAACAGCAGGTCCAGCGCAGGGGCCAGGCCGTCGATGGTGGCCAGTGGAATATGAATGAGCGAGGGCAGGGACTGCACGATGGGGTTGCGCTCGCCGCCGTCGAAATCCAATGTGGCGCAGGTGAAATCCGAACCATCCTGCGGCGGATTGACAAAGACATGGTGCAGCGGCCGGGGATAAAACAGCAAGGTGGGTTCGGACAGGCGCAGCGTTCCGGGGCTTGGGGTGCCTGTTGCGGTGATTGTGCCTGGCAGGTGCCGGACTTCCATTTCGCCGCGCCGCAGCACATGCAGGAAGGCGCGTCCCGGCTGGGCCTCGAATGTCCGGTTGCCGCACAGCGTGCCGGTGTGGAACAGCGCCGCCTGGACACGGAAGCGTTCCAGCAAGGCGGACAAACGGTCTATCGACGCCGGCGCGGCGCTTTGGGGGCGAGTGGCAAGATCAGGAGTCATGGACGATTAGGTAATTTATGTGGACAAATCTTCGCCTTTCGTCTGCGGATTCTACTTACTATTTTGAGGGTACGCAGTCATTGCGTGCGGCATACACAGACTTCAAGGAGATCTACCATGTCCCGCGTTCCTCTTATCGAAACCCGTGATACTTCCGGCGAGCGTCATGCTCTGTTGACGCAAATTCATGGCGCGTTTGGCGCCACCCCTGCGATGTTCAAGGCTGTGGCCAATTCCGCCGCCGCCCTCAAAAGCATGTGGGGCTCGTTTGGCGCGCTGGGCGGCGGCAGCATCGACGCCAAGCTGGGCGAGCAGATTGCCGTGGCAGTCGCAGACCGTAATGCCTGCGAATATTGCCTGGCTGCGCATACCGTCTTGGGCCGCAAGGCGGGCGCGAGCGCAGAGGAACTGGCCGCCGCGCAGGCCGGGAAATCGTCCGACCCCAGGACGGCTGCCGCTTTGCGCTTCGCCCTCAAATTGGTCGAGGCGCGCGGACAGGTCAATGATGCGGATGTGCAGGCGCTGCGTGACGCAGGCTTTGATGACGGGCAAATCGTCGAAATCCTGGCTCATGTGGCACTGAACCTGTTCACCAACTACGTCAATATCGCGTTTGCGGTGCCGGTAGATTTTCCGGCAGTGAAGCTGCAGCGTCAGGCCTGAGCCTGACCGCCGCGCATGCCGTAGCTGGGTACGGCATGCGCGCTTCATGGCGCGGACACCACGGGTACGCGCTGGGCCAGGGCGCACATCAGCTCGTAGCTGATCGTTCCGGCATGGCTGGCCACTTGATCAAGCGCCAGCACCATTCCTCCATATTCCGGGCTGGCACGGCCCCATAACACCACTTCGCTGCCACGGCCGGCCGGCTTGCCGGCGCGGTGCGCAGCAGAAAGATCCACGGCCAGCATGTCCATGCTGATGCGGCCGATGGTCCGGCTGGGCACGCCATCCACCAGGACCGGCGTGCCGGTGGCGCAGGCGCGGGGATAGCCGTCGGCATACCCGCAGGCAGCGATGCCGATGACCAGCGGCTGGTCTGCGGTAAAGCGGGAGCCATAGCCGACGCTGGCGCCAGCTTGCAGGGATTGCACGGCAATGATGCGCGCGCGCAGGCTCATGGCGGGTTCGAGCTGCCAATCGCTGCTGGACTGGCGCGGAAACGTGGGTGAACAGCCGTACAGGGCGATGCCGGCGCGTATCCAGTCCTGCGTAATGTCTGCTTCTGCGCCGAAGCGCAGCGTGGCGGCGCTGTTGCAGACGCTGCGCGCATGGGCCATGCCTGCGGTGGCCTGCTGAAACACGGCCAATTGCTGAGCGATGCCTGGCGGTCCGTCAGCATCGCTGAAGTGGGTCATGACGGCGATTTGCGCGACTTGCGGCAGGCGCTTGAGACGCATCCAGGCAGCGCGGAATGGCTGCGGCGGCAGGCCCAGGCGGTTCATGCCGCTATTGAGCTTCAGGAACACATGATGGCCTGCGTCCGGCCGCTGCGCGGCCAGCATGTCTATCTGTTCCTGGCAATGCACGACATGCCAGAGCCGCAGGCGTGCGCAGAGTTCCAGATCCGCCGGTTCGAACACCCCTTCCAGCAGCAGGATGGGGCCGTTCCAGCCAAGCTGGCGCAGTTGCATGGCTTCGTGCAGATCGACCAGCGCAAAGCCGTCAGCGGTTTTCAGCGCATCATAGACCCGTGCGATGCCGTGGCCATAGGCATTGGCCTTGACCACGGCCCAGGTTCTGGCGGCGCCGGCATGGCGGCGGACGATACTGAGGTTGTGCCGCAAGGCGGCAGTATGAACAATGGCCTGAATAGGGCGTGGCATGGCAGTGGGGTGTCTTTCATCGGGCAAGAAGGGGCGGGGGCGTCAGGCAACGCAATCCACGTAGTAGCGTGGCTTGCCGTCTTCGCCGGGCAGCTCGACAAAACCGTGGATATCCGTGCCGAAACCGGGTGCCAGGCGGTTGAGCTCGCGCGAAAATTTCAGATATTCGACGATGCTGCGGTTGAAGACTTCGCCAGGAATCAGCAAGGGGATGCCCGGCGGGTAAGGGGTGATCAGGCTGGTCGTGATGCGCCCTTCCAAGTGGTCTATGCCGACCCGTTCCGTCCGGCGGGCGGCGATATGGGCATAGGCGTCGCTGGGCTTCATGGCAGGCACGGCTTCTTCCAGGTACATCTCGGTCGTCAGGCGCGCGATGTCGTGCGTGGCATAGACCGCATGCACATGTTCGCAAAGGTCACGCAAGCCCATTTCTTCGTAGCGCGGGTACTTCTTGCAGAAGTCCGGCAGGATGCGCCACATCGGCACGTTCCTGGCGTAGTCGTCCTTGAACTGCTGCAAGGCGGTGACCAGGGAGTTCCAGCGCCCTTTGGTAATGCCAATGGTGAACATGATGAAGAAACTGTATAGGCCGGTTTTCTCGATGATGACGCCATGCTCGGCAAGGAACTTGGTGACGATAGGCGCGGGGATGCCGGTCGCGCCGAAGCTGCCATCCAGATTGAGCCCCGGCGTGATGATGGTGGCCTTGATCGGGTCGAGCATGTTGAAGCCGTCGGCAAGCTCGCCAAAACCATGCCAGGGGGCGCCGGAGGCCGCATCGGTGAGCACCCAGTCCCGGGCCTGCCCTATGCCTTCCTGTTCCAGCGTGTCAGGCCCCCAGACCCGGAACCACCAGTCGTCATGGCTGAACTGCTCGCCGACCTGGCGCATGGCGCGGCGGAAGTCCAGCGCTTCGGCAATGCTTTCTTCCACCAGAGTCTGGCCGCCTGGAGGCTCCATCATGGCCGCGGCGACATCGCAACTGGCAATGATGGCGTACTGGGGCGAGGTTGAGGTGTGCATCAGATACGCTTCGTTGAACAGGTGCCGGTCGAAGCGCCGCTGGGCCGAATCCTGAACCAGGATGTGGCTGGCCTGGCTGATGCCGGCCAGCAGCTTGTGGGTGGATTGCGTCGAATACACGATGGAGCTGCCGGGCCGCGCGCGCTTTTTCCCCATGGCATGGTAAGTGCTGTAGAAGGGATGAAATGCTGCATGCGGGATCCAGGCTTCGTCGAAGTGCAGTGCCTCCACATAGCCATCGAGCGCGGATTTGATGACTTCGGTGTCATAGAGAATGCCGTCATAGGTCGATTGGGTCAGGACCAGGACGCGGGGCTTGACGGTGTCCGGATCGACGTCGGCCAGTAGCGGATGGGCACGGATCTTTGCCTTGATCACTTCCGGCGAGAATGCCGCCCGGGCAATCGGCCCGATGATACCCAGATGGTTGCGCGTGGGCCGCAGAAAGACCGGAATGGCGCCGGTCAGCACGATGCTGTGCAGAATGGATTTATGGCAGTTGCGGTCCACCACGACGATATCGCCGGGCGCGACCGCATGCTGCCAGACGATTTTGTTGCTGGTGCTGGTGCCATTGGTCACGAAGAAGCAGTGGTCGGCATTGAAAATGCGCGCCGCGTTGCGTTCACTGGCGCCGATGGCGCCGTTGTGATCCAGCAGCTGTCCCAATTCCTCGACGGCATTGCAGACATCCGCGCGCAGCATGTTTTCGCCGAAAAACTGGTGAAACACCTGCCCGACCGGGCTTTTCAGGAAGGCAACGCCGCCCGAATGCCCCGGGCAGTGCCATGAATAGGAGCCGTCTTCGGCATAGTTCAGAAGCGCTTTCAGGAAGGGCGGCTTGATGCCGCTGAGATAGTTTTTCGCTTCGCGAATGAGATGGCGGGCCACGAATTCCGGCGTGTCCTCGAACATGTGGATGACGCCATGCAGCTCGCGCAGGATGTCATTGGGCATGTGGCGGGCGGTTTTGGTTTCGCCATAAACGTAGATGGGGACATCCACATTGCGGCGCCGCACTTCGCTGATAAACGCCCGGATGTTTTGCAGCGCCGGGGCGGTTTCGGCATCTTGCGTGAACTCTTCGTCATCTATCGAAAGGATAAAGGTGCTGGCGCGGCTCTGCTGCTGGGCGAACTGGCTGAGATCGTGGTAGCTGGTCACGCCCAGCGCATCGAAGCCTTCCGACTGTATCGCCTGGGCCAGCGCCCGGATACCCAGGCCGGAAGTGTTTTCCGAGCGGAAGTCTTCGTCGATGATGACGATGGGAAAGTGAAACTGCATGGCGTGTCCTGTTGCGAAAAGGGTCAAGGCGAAAGCAAGCGCTCAAGGGAGTCGGGCTTGCGGATGAGTTGGCATGGCATGAAAAAAACACTTGCTATCCAATTTGATCTAGATCATAATCTGTTTTGTCCCAGGACAAAACACGGCGCGGTAGCAAAGTGGCCATGCGATGGATTGCAAATCCATTTAGGTTGGTTCGATTCCAGCCCGCGCCTCCACCTCATCAAGAGCTTGTCATGTGATCAAAATGGCGCGGTAGCAAAGCGGTTATGCGGTGGATTGCAAATCCATTCAGGTTGGTTCGACTCCAGCCCGCGCCTCCATTTTTCAGCGGCTGAAGGCCCAGGCGCCGCACCTGCGCCGCTCCCGCAGGGAGCAAGCCGAGATGACACAGCCCGATACTTTTCATCTGGACAAGGCAACGCTGGTTGCGCAATCCACGGCAAAGATGGAAGCGCAGTTTCCCGACAGCGCCTATGGCTTGCGCGAGAAACTGGCGCTGACATGCCGGATCCTGTTCGACAATGGCCATGATTCCGGCCTGGCTGGCCAGATCACCGGGCGTGCAGGCGAGCCGGGCCGCTTCTATACCCAGCGGCTGGGTCTGGGTTTCGATGAAATTACCGCTGCCAATCTGCTGCAGGTCGATGCCGACCTGCATGTGCGGGATGGCGATGGCATGCCAAACCCGGCCAACCGGTTTCATGCCTGGGTGTACCGGGCGCGGCCTGACGTCAATTGCATCATCCATACCCATGCCGTTCACACGGCGGCGCTGGGCATGCTGGAGCAGCCGCTCATCGTGTCGCACATGGATAACTGCGTGCTGTATGACAATGTGGCATTCGCGGCGCAGTGGCCGGGCATCCCGGTGGGCAATGAAGAAGGCGAATTCATCGCGGCGGCGCTGGGTGACAAGCGCGCGCTGATGTTGTCGCATCATGGTCTGCTGATTGCCGGGACCAGTGTCGAGGAAGCCTGTATTCTGGCCCTGGCTTTCGAGCGCGCCGCCCGCATGCAATTGCTGGCCGCCAGCGCGGGGACTATCCAGCCGATTGCGCCAGCGCTGGGCGCTGAAGCGCGTGACTGGATCTTGCGCCCCAAGCGCAATGCCGTGGCGTTTGACTACTATGCGCGCCGCGCGCTGCGCAATCCGCGTCACGCTGATTGCTGCCAGCCTGATGCAGGTCTATCGCCGTCACCGTCAGGCCATCGGCTGGCGTAATACGTTTGCCAGCGCAAGCGTTTATAGCCGCGCCTGCCGGAGACTGAAGTCGATCAAGGCTTCATAGACTTCGCGTTGTCCCGTTGGCAGAACAGGCAATAGTGTTGCGCGGCGTTTGTCCGCGTCGAACAGGGTTTCAATCAGCCAGCCGGTCAGATAAACCGCGGCTAGGCAGCCGCCAGCCGTGGCGACCCGGTGATGGCATACCAGCGGTTGATCCAGCGGTTCTATGGACAGGCTTTGCAAGACGCCTCGGGCGTCGGGGTGCGTTGTTGCCTGACGGCCGGGCAGGAGGCCCAGCCGGTCCAAGAAGAAGGCACCCGCGCAAATCGAGCCTATGGCCTGGCGTTGCGGATCCAGCGTGAGCGGCGCCAGGAAGGCCGGGTCGGCCAGAGCGGCCGGCACGCCTTCCTTGCCGCTGCTGAAGAGGACGGCATCAGCCTGGCTGGCGTCGGCCAGCGGGCCGTGGGGGCGGACTTCCAGCCCATGGGCTGAGCGCAGGCTAGGCTGCGGCCCCAGAATCCTGACGCGCCAGTCCGTGGTGTTGCGGCCCAGAATGTCCCACATCAAAAACAGGTCAATATCGGTAAACTTGTCGAAGGCGATGATGGCGATATCTTTCATGATGAACCCAGAAAAAAATGCAATGGCGCGCTGGCCGGTCGCAGTGGCTAGTGGTGTCCGCAGCGTATCAACCGGGCCGGCACCATACACAGTCTGTATGTCACACCTATGAGCAAACTGACACGAGAGCACTGGATTGCCGCAGGCCTGGCAAATCTCGATGAAACCGGACACACGGGCGTCTCGGTGGAGCGCGTGGCGCGCCGCCTGAATGTCACGCGAGGGTCCTTCTATCATCACTTCAAACATCGGGATGAGTTCGTGCGCGCGCTGTTGTCCGCGTGGGAACGCGGAGATGCCGAGCGCATGCTGGCCTATGCCGCGCAAGGCCGTCATGCGGTGGAGGTGTTGCAGCGCTACCTGTCTATCGCGG
Organism: Kerstersia sp.; assembly: GCF_052103615.1. NCBI lineage: Bacteria > Pseudomonadati > Pseudomonadota > Betaproteobacteria > Burkholderiales > Alcaligenaceae > Kerstersia > Kerstersia sp. The sequence goes on from NZ_JBQEKA010000014.1 coordinate 24,537, forward strand.
GTGAGCAATCACCAGGCCGGGAGCAGGCCATCCGTGCCTGGGCCTTGCAGGATCCTTTGGCCGCTGAGTTTCAGCAGCGAGTGGATGCGGCACGCCTCGCGTTTGCGGTACAGGTGTCGAAACCGTTGAGCCGTGTGCCGGGCGTGGCGGAAACGCTGGGCCGGCTGGCGCATCTTTGTCTGATCGGCGGGCAACAGTCGGGTATGCGCAGGAATGCGGAACAATTCAATGGCTGGGTAACAGGGGCGCTGCAATTATTCGCGGGGGGCAGGGCCAAGCGGCCTTAGGCGGCGCTGTTCTGGTTTCACCAGACGGGCAGGTCGGTGCCTGGGGGCACGGACTGCCGGCTGTACGCCGCCGGTGTGCGCTGCAATTGCGCGCTGGGGCGGATGGCCTCCAGTTTGCCGAAACCGGATGGCGCGCAGGTTTTCCAGGGCGTGAGATCCGGGGCATGAATGTCCAGGCCGTGCGGGATCCGGCCCAGTTTGCGCAGCCAGTGGCCGGTCTGGGCCAGGGATACCTGGACATGCCAGCTGCCGCCTGAGCGTTGTTGATGCCACAAGGCGCAGGCAGCGCCGAAAGCCATCAGAAAGCCGCTGGCCTGATCAAGAATTTGCATGGGCAGGGCGCGTGGCTGGCCGCCGGCCGCATGACCTTCGGCGTGGTTGAAGCCCATTGCCGTCTGCACCAGCGAGTCAAACCCGCGGCGTTCGGCCCACGGGCCTTGCGGGCCATAGGCGGTGAGCGTGATGGCGACGATCCCCGGGCAGCGCTGGGCCAGCGCTGCCGGCGAAAAGCCAAGCGCGGCCAGGCCGCCGGGCCGGTAGCCTTGCGAGAATACATGCGCCTCTTCGGCGAGCCGCCACAAAACCTCCCGGCCTGCGGCAGTGCGCAGATCCACATGGGCGGAGCGTTTGCCACGGCTGGTGTCGGCGATGGCGGCGATATTCGGCAGATGAGGCGAATTCACCAGCATGACATCCGCGCCCAATGCCGCCAGGGCCCGGCCGCCGACCGGGCCGGCAAGAATGCGGGTGAGATCCAGCACCCGCAGCCCGGACAGCGGCCTGGCGTTTTCCGCCAGCGGCGGCAGAGCGCGGGGCGGCGCGTCGCCGATACGGCTCAGTGTGATGACGGGCTGGGCGCTGATTGCGGCCCCTTGCGGGCTGGCATCCCATTGAGCGAAGCTGCGCAGGGCCGTGGCGACCAGCCCGCGTTCGGCGCTTGCCTGCTCGAAGTCCAGCGCCTGCCAGCGCAACATGGCCTGTTCGGCGGCTGCCCGCGTGGCTGTCGCCGGGTCCAGGCCCAGCAGACGCAGCGCGCCATCGCGATGGTGCGGGAAGTTGGTATGGATGCGCACATAGCTGTCCGCGCAACGGTAGAGGCCGGCGAAAGGATCCCATAACTCGGGTGCCGTGCCATCCAGGGCAAACCAGCCTGTGCATTCTGCGGCGGCGTGCTGCATATCGACGCTGATGTCCTGGCGGGGCGCGCCGCGGGCCTGGCCAAGTTCACAGGCGGCCAGCGCAGCGGCTGCAATGCTGGCTTGCGCGGCCGTGCCCACGGCAAAGGAAGAAGGGAAGACCGGGTCGCTGCCTGTCAGGCGGATATGTGCCAGCGCGGCGGCGGGCAGGCCGCCCAATTGCCATAATGCTTGCAGCGCAACAAGGGAATTCATGGACGGGGCTCCAGGCTGAACGCGCCGGCAAAAGCGGTGTCAGGCCAGGCCGGTGCTTGGGGAAAACGGGCGCGCCGCGGCAGCTTGGCCTGGCGGCGTTTTCTTTTTACCGCAAACCGGGCCGGCGGCGCCAGCGGGCAGATGCCGTGGCTGGCGCCGCGCGCGCATCAGTTGAACTGGATGACAAAGGAAGCGGTTGATGACGCTTGGCCGGGTTTGACCCAGTCGCCATAGCGGTAATAGCGTGCTTCCAGCGGAATGCTTTGCCGGCCTGAACGCATCGTGCCGAGTGACACATATTTATTATTGATGAGCACCCTGTCTTGCTGATCTGGGGCGCTCAGGACGAAGCCTATGCCTTGCGCGTTATTGCCCTGTCCTTCGTTTTCGATTTTCAGGATCGCGTCCTCGCCGTCCAGGGTTTCCGTGCCATGTTTGCCGGTGACCATGATTTCTGCGGACATGTTGCCGTTGCAGTTGATACTGATGTGGTCGCGGCCGGCGGCGCCGCTGCGGGCATAGCCGCGTTCCGGGAAATCGCTGAGAGAAACGGGATCCAGGTAGATGGCCAGATTGTTGTTTTCGATTTGGCAGGCGGTGGCGGTTTTGACGTTGATGGCGATGATGTGATGGAAGCCCACGGCGGTCGTGCCGATACCGTCGCCATAGCGCGTCACGAGCAGGGCGCCGATGTGCGAACCCCAGCGGACAATGGGTTCGGGGTGGTCTGTGGTGGTGTACAGATGCACCTGAACATTGAGCGGGTACAGATAGGGCTGAGGGTAGTTGATGGCCGTGCCGGCGCTTGAAAACGGGGCGCCCGTGTCCATGTCTTCGATGGCATAGGCGTAGTCGGTATCGTAGGCGGACAGGTAATAGGTGGGGCGGCCGTCTATGTCCTTGTAATACTGCGCGCGTATGCCGCCAGATTCGCTGTAAGTGGCGTAGCCATAGACTTCAGAGCCGGGTTCGCACTCGGCGATGGGCGCGGTGCCGCCATCGCGCTGGAACGTGAAACTGCCCAGGTACTGATCCGCTTTGACGTTGCCTGACAGCGTCAGGTTTGCCGTGGCTTTCAGGGTGGCGGCCTTGGGGTTGGCGGTATTGATGCATTTCGCGCTGGCGATGGCCGGGATCAACAGCAAGAGCAGCAGCAGGGCGCGGACATGTCGGATAAGAGGCATAAACGTTCCTTTCAGCGCGCGCATTCAGCATCTACCAGGTAAAGCCCGTTGCTGGCGGCCTGGTCTTGCAGGTCGAAGTCAATGCGGCAGGCATGACCGCTGTTTTGCGGCCCGGACCAGCTGATGGTGAGGCTGCCTGATGGTTGCGGGGCAATGGCGTAGAGCTGATTGAAGTTGCTGGCGGTGAATCGTTGCTCACTGCCTTCAAGACGGGCCTGCGCCCCGCTGGGGATCTCCTGATTCTTGATGACGAACAGGATTTTGTAGCCTGTTTGCGTCTTGAAGCGCGACAGCAGCAAGGCGCCGTTGGTCGGGAACAGGTTGGTGACGACCGTGCTGTCCAGTTCGACGTTTTCGGGCAAAGTGGCTGTATCCAGGGTGATGGTGTTGTTCCGGTACAGTGACAAGCCCGAGACGATGGCCATCCCGGCGCCATCCGTGGTGCTGTGAGGGTCGTTCTTGATGCGCACGCCGTCGGCGTCGGGCGCCACGATCAGGGCATTGGAGCCATGCAGCTGCTGCGACAGCACCGGGCCATATTCCGTGACGGTGACGGCGCCGCTCATGCCGTAGCTGAGATTGTTCGCCCCGTGGCTGGCATAAGAATAGGCGGCGTTGATGTCGCCGACGCTGCTGCGGTACAGCGCATTCACGCCGCCATAGTTGGAAACGCCCTTGTTGCCATGCCCCTGATAGGCACCCCAGGCGACCCGGTTATCGGCAGCATTGCCGTTGATGTGCAGTGTCTGGTTCACGGCGTTGTCGTTGGTCCGGCTGACGGAGTAGTTGGTCCAGAGCGCGCTGTCGCTGCGGGATAGCGGAATGCTGATATTGAACGAGATCTGGCTGGAATTGAGCGCGCCGACGTCGCCGTAGTCGTTGAAATCGTTGACGTTGTTGAAGTAGCGGCGGTTGCTGTTCTGGAATTTTTGATAGAACAGGGCATAGGCAATGCCGTTGTATGACCCCTGGTAGCCGATGTTGTAGGAGCGGGTGTGGCTCTGGTCGCGGAAGCGGTAGTACGAAGTGTTCATACTGAGCGACCCCAGGCGGCCCGGCAAGGGCTGGGTGACCGACAGGTTCAGGTGGTTGCGTTCGCGTCCTTCATCCTGATACTGATGAATGGCATCGCGCAGGGTGCGGTAGTTTTCGTCCAGGTAATAGCGATTGGTAATGGAAATCGAAGTCCCGGTGCTGGTGAAGCCTTTGGCATAGTTGAACCGGACGGCGCGTCCGCTGTGCCGGCCCAGTTGCTGGAGATCCGAGCTGGCCAGGGTCAGGTCGGCAGCGACGGCCCCCAGCATGCCCAGGTTGCTGCCCAGGCCCAGCATGGCGGCCTTGTATTTCTGGGTGGCCTGCACACCGCCATAAAGCGTCTGGTATTCGCTCACGCCGTAGATAAGCTCGACCTGGCTGACGTATTGTGTGGCGTCCAGCGTGCTCTCGCCGAGGTATTTCCCCGACATGACGGCATATTTGAAGTGCCCTTTCTTTTCCAGGATAGGCACGGTGGCGAATGGCACGATGAAATTGCGGACCGAGCCATCGGCCTCCTGGATGGACACGTCCAGATCGCCGCCATAGCTGGCTGGGTAATAGTCCGTGATGTTGAAGGGGCCGGCAGGCACGGTATTCTGGTACACCACATTGCCATTCTGCGTGACGGTAATCTGCGCATCGGAGCTGACCAGCCCGGTGATGGCCGGCACATAGCTGCGCTGATTGTCCGGCGTCATCAGGTTGTTGCTCTGGAGCTTGGCGCCCCGGAATTTGTAAGCATCGAACAGCGCCGCCGAGGTGTAGCTGTCACCCAGGCTCAGTTCGCTGCGCAGCGCGATCAGATCGCGCGACACGGTGTTGCTGATGGTGTTCCAGTGGCGGATGCCGCCGCGTTTGCTCCAGGTGGAGTAGTTCCGGTAGCGCCATGGGCCCAGGTTGAAGCCTGGCCTCAGGTTCGCATAGTAGTTGCTGCTTTCTCCGCTGTTTTTGAAGGCATTGAGCGCATAGTTCATGGAGAAGTTGGGGATGCCTTCGCTCCAGAGTTTTTCCTGGGCGCGCCGCAGCAGCGTTTCGCTGAAATAGGATTGCGGCGCGGACAGGCTCAGCGCACGCGCCTTCCAGTCGAAGTGATAGCTGAGATAGTCCAGCGCTTCAAGATCCAGGCATTCCCGGTTATCCAGGCTCACCATGGGGGTGGCGGGCAGGACGATGCCCAGGCTGGTCAGATCCTCGGGCTGCAGGCAGGGAAATAGCCGTTTTTTACGCGTATCGCCATTGCGCAGCAGGAAAGTGACTTCGCGGGTCTGGGCCGGCTTGTTATTGACCAGCAGCGTCACCTCATAGGTGCCGGGCGGGATATCGCTATCGGAGAAAATTTCCAGGTAATCGGTGGATACGGCCTGGCCAGTGCCCAGGCGCAGCAGATCCGGGTGGAAGTAATCACTGGCGTCAGCGATGGGGACGCAGGCAGCGAAGCCGAGCAGACCGGCCAGCCGGGTCTGGAAAAGTTTCTTCATCGTGGCCCATCACTGTCCAAAGGTTTCAGTCAGGGTCGAGCCATAGTCGGTAATGTATTCAAGCTCGATCGCGCCAGGCTGGGCGTTTGCCGGTTCGAGGGCAAGCCGGGTGGTGCTGAAAGGCGAGAAATAGCCCGGGCTTTGCAGCGGAGTGCCGCCCGCTTGAATCTGGTTGATATTGACGTAAACGCCGGTTGGATTCTCCACCACGAGTTCCTGGCCCTCCCGCGAAAACCGGAGTCGCTTGACTTCGTCGGGCAGAAAAATATTTTTCAGGGCATGCGGACGATAGATCAGCTTGATCCGATTCGTGAGGGAGTAGCGCAGGACGTTGACTTCATCTTTGTCCGACGGGGGAATGAATTGAACGTTCAGCCAATACAGTGTTTCCCGGTCAGGGGGCAGTTCGGCATGCCGGGTGACCTGGATCGCATTTTTTTCGCCAGCATTCAATTTGAAAATGGGCGGCAATGGGATGAAATCATTGCTTTGCTCGCCCTGGATGTTTTCTACCCAGGATTGCACCAGGTAATTGATGCTGCCGGAATTATTGGCGGTGATCTGCGCGGCGCGTTCCTTTTCATTGTAGATAAGCCGCGTGGCTTCCAGCGAAAAGGCCGCCTGGCCATGAGGCAGCCACAGGAAAAAGAGGGCCATGCAGGCCAGCCAATATTTGAGGCTTGCGTGCCGGCGGGGGCGGGAAAGGGCAATGGAGCTGTCATGCATCATGGGACACGCGTACCTTTTTGCTAATTGACCGCGACCCCGCAGCCGGATCACGCTTGGGTAGCGAGATCCGGCAGGGCCATCAGATGATGTCACTGCAAGCCGTTGCAGGCAGGCTTTGCGTCTGCCCCAAACGGCAGGAGGCGGACAGAGGCCTGTCAGAACGGCGTGGCGGCCGTTATTGGTATGTCAGTGTGTAGTTGACGGTGGCGTCTGCCTTGCCAGCCTCGACATTCGATTTGGTGCTGACATATTTCGCGGTGAAATAGAGCTCGTAGGAGCCGCTGCTGCCCTGGGGAATGGTGTAGTCGCGCCGGCGGCCCAGAACCATAGGCGTGGAGGAATCGCCTTCATACAGATGGATACCTACATTCTTCGCCGTATCGGAAGCGTTGGCATTGTCGAGCTCAATGGCTTCGGGATAATCGGTGACCTCCTTCGCATTGAGCTGCAGAAAGACTTTTTGCCCCGGCGGGCAATTAGCCAGGCTAAGTTCAATCTGCCCATTAACGCCATTGCCGCCGACGGTAGTGCCGGTGGTATTGTTGAAAGCGCTGACCGGATAATTCCCCATGGGAACGGAAGTGCTGTTGCCCGGCTGGCCGTTAATGACGACATCGCAGGTATCGGAATAAATGCGGCCGTAAAGCGAAATGGTGCCTGCGACTGTATTTTGCGCCTGGGCCGCCCCGCTGGCTGCGAGGAAGGCTGCCAGGCCCAGCGTATTCAGAACGGTGGATTTCATCGTAATGCTCCCTGTTTGGGTGTTAGGTGGGCAAGAATGAAAAACGGCCCTGGGACAACAGGCCAGAGTGCAGTTTGCTGTCAAGCAATGAGTCATTAACTGCGGTTTCCAGCATATTGGAATAGCTGGCAGTTGTGCGCGGTTCCGTTAAGTACTTCTGGATAGAGCTGGGATTTTTATGGAAAAATCTAGATGATTTGCTAGGAATCGTCCGAAAGCTTAGCCAGTCGGCATGCGGTTTTTAATTATGGTTTCACCGAATGGACGCATTCTGTTATGCGGTGCTGTTCGCGCTCATGCTCAGTGCGCCGATGATAAGGGCTTGCATGCTTTGCGCGAATTCCTGTTCCATAGGGTCGGTTAAACCGGCATTTTTTTCGTTTGCTGTTGCCGCCATTGGCGTATGGGGGGAGTAAACCGTGTCCGCCAGGGCAATGCAGTGGTAGGCCACGGTTGACAATAGCCAGCCGGTAGTTTCGGCTGGGATCTGATAAGCGCGGGAAATCTGCGCATGATGGGCGTGAATGCGGGCCAGCATCGCGGGGGTTTTCTGATGGCGGCGGGTCAGATAGATCGACAGGCCCGGGTGCTCGTCAACAAGGCGGCGCAGCGATAAAGAAAAGGCAGTGAGGTAATCCGCCAGCGTCGCGGAGTGCTGCGCGCAGGGTTCCGGTATCTGCCACTGATTGAAAATGGCATCGGCTACAGCCTGTCTGAGGGCCTCCCGGTTGGCGACATATTTGTACAGTGCAACATGGCTGACGCCCAATTGCGCCGCGACGCCGGTAAATGTCAGACGCGGTAAGGTCATTTCGATACCGGCCTGGGCGATGCGGGCCAGGGTGAGCGTGGGCGGACGGCCGCGGGCAGCGGAAACACGGGTCATGAGAACCTCAGGGCAGGTCGGGTGAAGCGCTGGCCCATAGTAAGCGGGTCAAGAAACATTTTCATTTTCATTTTTCCGGCTAATTAGTTTATTATGGTGTAACTAATTAACGGATAAACGAAAGGAAGCTCGCCATGATGGCACCGAATCAGAGGTCAGGGGCAGCGTCCGGCATGCTCAGCACCCCGGATCATGACCGCGGCCTGATCCATACAACGGCTGTGGTAGAGGCGCTGTCGCGCCCGACGCCTGGGCTGGTGCGCGTGCGCGCCCGTCTGGCGCAGGCGGCGCCCGGGCCGGACTGGGCCTTGCCCAATGTCGCCATCCGCTTGCGTCTGGGCAGTGATTACGAGGATGCGTCGCGGATCTATACCGTGCGTACCTTCGATGCTGGCAGCGGCACGCTGGTATTCGATGTGGTTGTGCATGGCTACAGCAGCCCAATGATGCGCTGGGTGGCCGATTTGCGTGTCGGCAGCCAGTTCGCGCTCAGCGGGCCGCGCCCGCACCTCCAGATACCGGCCGCAGCAGGCCGTCCTGTGGCGCTGTTTCTGGATGCGACGGCCATTCCGGCGCTGCATGCCTTGTTGGAACAGCGCCCGGCTGATTTGCATGGCGTGGGCTGGGTGGCGACGCCGGACGCGGCAGCCTTTGCGGAATTGCCGATGTTGCCAGGGCTGGATTTGCAAAGGGTCAATGAGCAGGGCGTCGGTGCCGGCGGCGTGCTGGCGCGTCACGCGCGCGACTTGCCCAGCCCTGAGCGCTATGTGGTCTGGGGCGCGGGCGAACGCGATGAAATGCGCGCTATCCGCCAGTATTTCAGCGCGGCGGGGCTGAGCAAGAGCGAGATTGCCATTGCCGGGTATTGGACCCGAGGCGTCAGCAATACCGAACTCGATGAACAGCGGCGGCGGAATTACGAGCGCATCGTGGCAGCAGGAGGAACGCTGGCCGATGTGGATGATCTGGCTGTCGGCGCATAACAGGCTGTCCGGCGCCGGGGGATTTCGGTAGCATGGCGGGCTTTGCATGCAGCGGCAACGGAGCACGATCATGAAGGAAGGCAGCCATGCCTGCGGGCCGGTAACGCGGCATTTGACGCAGGCAGAACTGGGGCTGCTCTGGACGATAGAGCGGCGCGAGCAGGTGGACGAAGTGTATGCGGTCACGGATGGCGAGCTGGTCTTGCGCCAGCAGTTCTATGACACGCGAGGCTGGCCGGCAGGCGAACCGGAAAGCCAGGCGCCTGGCCTGCTGGCCTGTTTTGAGCGCGGGGGTGTTTTTACAGGCGTCTTCGATGGCGAATGCCTGATTGCCGCGAGTGTGCTGGACAGCGCGCCAGTTGCGGATTGGCCGGCCTTGCGGCAGATGGCCTTTTTGCATGTCAGCCATTATTGGCGCGGGCGCGGCCTGGCGTCGGCCTTGTATGATCGTTGCCTGAGAGACGCCAGCGCGCTGGGCGGCGAAGGCCTGTATATTTCCGCGACGTCCACGCGCAGGACAGTGGATTTCTATTTGGCCAAAGGCGCCAGGCTGGCGCCCAGGCCGGACCGCCATTTGTATGCGCTGGAGCCGGAGGATATTCATCTGGTCCATTTCCTTTGAGCCATTGCGCATGCGGAATGCCGCTGTGGCGCCGCCAAGACGCTAGACACTAGACGCATACAGGTGCTGCCCATGATCCGGACTTTCGAACTGGAAACGTTGAAGATGCAGCTCTCCAGGCCAGACCCTCAGCGTCAGGCCTTGCATCTGCGTTTGCAGCGGGCATTGCGCAATCTCATTCTCGACGGAGCCATACCGGCAGGCTTGAAGTTGCCTGCTACCCGGGCACTGGCGGAGTCGCTGGGCGTGTCGCGGGAAACCGTGGAGAACGCCTATGTGCAGCTGCAACGTGATGGTTTTATTGTTCGGCGTGGGGGCTCGGGCAGTTATGTATCGGAAACCCTGGGCGCAGAATTGCGTGGCGCGGCTTCCCGCCGGGGGCGCCGCACCGCTGGGGCGGCCATGGGGGCGCAGCCGGTAGCCGGCCTGAGCCGCAGAGGGGAAATGCTGCTGGCGCAGGGGGGCGTGCAGGACACGCGGGCGATTCAGGCTTTTGCAACCGGTTTGCCGGAAACCCGCAGCTTCCCGACCCTGGTTTGGGAGCGCCTGCAGCGCCAGGCTTTGCGGGAACATCGCACCGGTATGCTCTTGCATGGCGACCCGCAAGGGGAAGAGCCGCTGCGCGAGGCGATTGCCGCCTACCTGAATCTGGAACGCGGGGCCAAGGTTACGCCTGCGCAAATCATTGTATTGAGCAGTACCCGGCAAGCGCTGTATCTGTGCGCCCAATTGCTGGCCGATGCCGGGCAGGCCATCCTGATGGAAGACCCGGGTTATTTCGGCGCTTACCAAGCATTTGCCGCTGCCCAGGTGCGGGTTGTGCCCATCGCTGTGGATGGGCAGGGCATACGGACGGATCTTCTGCGGGCGGATACCAGCGGCGCCAATGGGGTTTATCTGACGCCTTCACATCAATATCCGACCGGGGCGACTCTGCCGCTGGAACGCAGGCTGGATTTGATTCATTGGGCTGCCGAACAGGGCAAGTGGATCATCGAGGATGACTACGACAGCGAGTTCCATTACGACGGCCTGCCGACCGCCTGCGTGCAGGGGCTGGATCGCCACGGCCGCACGATTTATGTCGGCACCTTCAGCAAGACCCTGTATCCCGGCCTGCGTTTGGGTTATATGGCGGTGCCGGATGCCCTGGTCAGCGCTTTTGTGAATATGCGCAGCATCGTGGATGGGCATACGCCGCAGATCCTTCAGCTGACTTTGGCGCGGTTCATGGATGACGGCCATTACAACTCGCATGTGCGCGCCATGCGCAGGCTGTATGCGGCGCGCCGCGAGGTCATGCTGGAAGCCTTGGGCCGTTACCTCGGTGATGTTGTCGTGGCGGCCCGGCCGGCTGGCGGCTTGCAGATTCCCTGTTTTCTGTTGCCGGGCTGGCAGGAGGCCGATACCATCCGGCGCGCGGCCGAAGCAGGTATCCGCCTGCCAGGGCTGAGCCGCCTGTTTCGCGGCCAGCCGCCCCGGCAGGGCTGGCTGCTGGGCTACGCCTCATTGACCGACAATGAAATCCGCGAAGCCATGCGGCGGCTGGCGCAGGTGCTGGCCCAGCGCTGAGCTCAGCTTGCCGCGCCGGCGGTGCGCGGGCGCAGGCGCCCGTGTATCAGGGCGTGGGCGCCCAGCCCGGCCAGCAATCCCCAGAATGCGCCGCCTACGCCCAGCAGCGTGATATTGGCAGCGGTTGCCAGGAAGGTAATCAGCGCGGTTTCGCGTGTCCGGGCATCGGCCATGGCATGGGCCAGGCTGCCGCCTATGGTGCCCAGCAAGGCCAGACCCGCCAGCGTGGTGATGAACGCCTTGGGCAGAATCATGAACAGCGTGGCCAGGGTGACGCCAAAAGTGCCAACCAGGATATAGAACACGCCGCAGGCCAGGCCAGCGACATAGCGCTTGCGCGGGTCAGGGTGCGCGTCGGGGCCGGTGCAAATGGCGGCCGTAATGGCGGCAACGTTGAAGGCGTGGGCGCCGAAGGGGGCCATCAGCAAGGAGCCCAGGCCGGTCACGCTGAGGATGGGGTTGGCGCTGGTTTTGAAGCCGTCATTGCGCAGTACCAGCATGCCGGGCATATATTGGCCGGTCAGGGTAATGATGAACAAGGGCAGCGCGACGCCCAGCAGGGCATGCAGCGAAAACTGCGGCATTTCGAAGACCGGAGCCGCCAGGCTCAGGTGGATCGCGGAGAAATCCACCCGTTGCTGGACGACCAGCATGGCCATGCCGATGACGAGGATGCCGACGACGGCAAAGCGCGAGGTGTAGCGCTTGAGCACGGCATAGGCAACCACCATAGTAATGACCAGCAGGGGTTCGGCACTGGCGCCGCCAAAGGCATTCACGCCAAATTGCAGCAGAATGCCGGCCAGCAGTCCGGCGGCAATACCGGCAGGTATCATGCGCACCAGTTTTTCAAAGGCGCCGGACAGGCCCAGCAGAATGAAACCCAGTGCCGACAGCATATAGGCGCCTATGACTTCGCCATAGGGGGTGAAGGGCATGACCGTCGCAAGAAAGGCGGCGCCCGGTGTGGACCAGGCGGTAATGATGGGTTCCCGGTAGCGCCAGCTCAGCAGGATACCCGTGACGCCCACGCCAATGGAGACCGCCCAGACCCAGGAGGCGGTCTGCGCAGGGCTCAGGCCGGCCAGGCCGGCAGCCTGAAACACCAGCACGAAGGTGCCGCCGTAATTCACCAGGACGGAAACCAGTGCGGCGACACACAAAGGGAAGAAATCGGCGGGACGGAGGCGTTCAGGCAGTGTATTCATTGGGTAGCCCCAGAGGCGGTCAAGAAGGATGCGCCGGCACGGGCCGGCGGGGTTCCCCCAAGGCTGCCCCGGTTGCGGCCGGAACCCGGCAACAGGGGGGAATCCGCGGGCCAGCCTGCGCCGGGGTTTGCGCGGATCGCTGCTCAGCCTTGGGAGGAAGCTGCATTCTAGGGGGCTAATGGACTGGGTTTCCGTACCACATTCAAGGCATTTTCCAGTCCGCTTTTCTGGCGATTGCTGCGGTGCTTTATTTTTCCTGGAAGACCGCCAGGCGCGCCTGGCCCGGCCATGGCCGGGGGCGCTGGCGCGGCCTGGCGCCGGAACGTGGCGGACGGCGGACACCCTAAGCAGATTGGCGCGCTCACAGCGCCAGACTGGGCATATACTTAGTTGAATACAGGCCGTTCAGCCGTGGTGCCGGTGTTGCCAGCCGCCATGGCTGACTTGTCCGTGCCAGCCTGGCAGGGCCTGTCCGTTTCTGTTTTATTCCGCCCGTTCCCGCCGCATGGCATTGTCCGCCGTGCGCTGTCCGGGGCGGCTGTGAACTCCCTGATGCGCCGCAACCATGAAACCGATCACCAAATCCCACAAGCTTGCTCACGTTCTCTATGACATCCGCGGACCCATCATGGAGCGAGCCCGGCAGATGGAAGATGAAGGGCAGAAAATCATCAAGCTGAATATCGGCAACCTGGCCGTGTTCGGTTTCGATGCGCCTGAAGAAGTGCAGCAGGACATGATCCGCAATCTGCCCAATTCGGCGGGCTATTCGGATAGCAAGGGGATTTTCGCCGCCCGCAAGGCCGTCATGCACTACACCCAGCAGCAGGGGATCAAAGGCGTGACGCTGGAAGATGTTTACCTGGGCAATGGCGCATCCGATCTGATCGCCATGGCAACCAACGCCTTGCTGGATGATGGCGATGAGTTGTTGCTGCCTGCGCCGGATTACCCCTTGTGGACAGCCGTGACCAGCCTGTCGGGCGGCACGCCGGTGCATTATCTCTGTGATGAAAGCCAGGGCTGGATTCCGGATCTCGACGATATCCGCAGCAAGATCACGCCGCGTACCAAGGGCCTCGTCATCATCAATCCGAACAATCCGACAGGGGTGCTGTACCCGGACCACATCCTGCGGGCTTTGGTGGATCTGGCGCGCGAACATGGCCTGGTGATTCTGGCCGATGAGGTGTACGACAAGGTGCTGTATGACGACAACACGCATACGGCGCTGGCCAGCTTGTCCACCGATGTGCTGACGCTGACGTTCAATTCCTTGTCCAAGAGCTATCGCGCCTGCGGTTACCGCGCGGGCTGGATGGTGGTGTCCGGGGACAAGCAGAATGCCCGCGACTACATCGAAGGCCTGAACATGCTGGCCAATATGCGCTTGTGCTCCAACGTGCCGGGGCAGTGGGCGATTCAAACTGCGCTGGGCGGATATCAGAGCATCAATGATCTGGTTTGCGAAGGCGGCCGCCTGCGCCGCCAGCGTGATCTGGCCTATGAAATGCTGACGGCCATTCCGGGCGTCAGCTGCGTCAAGCCGCAGGCCGCGCTGTATATGTTCCCGCGCCTGGATCCGGACATCTATCCGATTCAGGATGACCGCCAGTTCTTCCTGGAGCTGCTGGAGGCCACACGGGTTATGCTGGTGCAGGGAACGGGCTTCAATTGGCCCAGCCCGGATCATTTCCGCATGGTGTTCCTGCCGCATGAACCGGATCTGAAAGAAGCCATCACGCGTATTGCCGATTTCCTCGCCAAATACCGCGCCCGCACCGCCCAGCAGAAGGCGCTGCAAGGCGGGACGGCAGCGCCCGCAGGCAAGAAGAAAAGCGCCGCGGCCGCCACGGCGGCGGCGCAGGCAGAAGCCTGACGAGGATGGCCCCGGCCCCAGCCGGGGCCGGATTTAGGGCAGTGACAGGAAGCGCTGGCCGAACGCGTCCACGCTATTCCAATCGGTGAAGACCACCGGGGCGCTGGCCGAGGTCGGGCCTTTGGTCAGCCACATGATGAAGCGGATCATGCTGCGGTCCAGCGGGCCGTAGCTGGCATAATCCAGCCGCCCGGCGAAGACGCCCGCCAGCTTGGGCTGCCAGCCCGATTGCTCGGTAAATTTGCGCAGGTAGGGGCTGCCTTCGGGGGTGTCCTTACCCGGCTTGCGCGCTACCAGATTGACCGTGAAAAATGCCGAAGGCTTGCTGTCCAGCAGCGCCCGGTGCTGAGCGATAAAGCGGAATACCGCCGGGCGATGCTTGCCGTAGCGGATGCTGGCGCCGATCAGCAATCTATCGAAGGCCTGCAGGCGGCCGAAAGCCGGGTCCTCAGGCTGATCCAGCGAAACCAGCGTGACCTCATGCCCGGCTACCTCCATGGCAGCCTGCAGGCGGGCGCAGATCGTGCGCGTATGACCATCGACGGTCGAATAGAAAATGGCGATGCGTTCCATGGCGGCAATGTACCGCATCCCTAGACGCGCCGGGATGACGAGGCTCAGATGACGCGGTCGGTGCGCACGATTTCGCGCAAGGCATTGCTGTCCAGGACATACAGCGATGCCCGCTGGCTGCGGATGAATCCCTGGCGCCGCCATTTGGCCAGCAGCCGGCTGAGGGTTTCCGGGCGCATGCCCAGTTTGGTTGCGATTTGCGCCCAGGAGAGCGGCAACTGAATCCGCGCGTCGCCGCTTTGCGGTTTGCCGAAGCGCAGAATGTAGTCGGCCAGGCGCTGTTCCGCCGTGCTGGAGGTCAGCCAGTCGATCTGTTCGGTGTGATGGCGCAGCAGGCGCGCGCCATGTTCGATGATATGCATGCCCAGGGCGGGCGCAGCCAGGCTGGCCTGACGCAAGGCAGCCGCGCTCAGCAGGCAGCCGCGGCCTGGGGTTTCGGCGCGTATGGTGTGCCAGTGCAAGGGGGGATCGGCAAAGAGCGAGTGCAGGCCGATAAAAGCGCCAGGCACGATATGGCCGAAGATTTTTTCTTCGCCTTCCTGGGTATAGCGCAGCCCCTGCAACTGGCCTTCGCAGACCAGCAGGCATTCGGTGCAGGGCGCGCCGTGATGGAAGATTTCCTGGCCAGCCTGGAAGGAAATATCCCGGCAGCGGCTGATCAGTTCACGGAAGGTATCGGCATCCAGTGAGCGGAACCAGGGGTGTTGGCGCAGATGTGCTTCGGTCGCTGCCGAGGCAGTCTGGCACTTGACAAACGTCATTTCAGAAATCGGGTCGTATTGGTTAACATTAAAAGCATTGATTCTTATTTGTGATTTTACGACTGGAATGACTCATAGATGGCTTGGCCAGGTCATGTGTGCGCATTCTTCCCCAGGAAATACCGCAAACCGTTCCGGTGGCAGGCAGACTGCCGGGCACGAGCGCATGCGGGGGCAACCCCGCCGCTTCGGGTCCGGCCGCACGCCTGGATGGCGGAGCCGTGCGCGCCCGATTTTTCAGTATTCAAGAACGACCATGATACAGATACCGATGAAAACCCCGCTGCGTGAAGCGCTGTGCGCGGCGATAGCAGCCGGCGCGGCAATTTATTGGCCTGCCGCGCAGGCGCAGGTCAGCACGCTGGAAGCCGTGACCGTGCAAGGCGATGCGGGCGATCCGAATTGGCAGAAGTTGCGCCGCAGCGAATCCAGGGTGCGGGCCATCGGTAGCGAGCCGGACAGCGTGACGCTGGAAACCCTGGCATCCCAGCATACGTCCGTCGTCACCCGCGATGAACTCGATATGGTCAGCGCCATGAATACGCTGGATGTGCTGGAGCGCGTGCCGGGCGTGACGATTTCCCGCACGGGCAGCCTGGATGGCACCATTGTGCTGCGCGGTATGAATAGCAGCGGTTTCCGCGTGCCCATGTTCATCAATGGCGATCGTTTCCGCGGCCGTCCTGCCTTCCAGTTCATGATGGTCGGGCCGATGGAGCTGGAACGGGTGGAAGTGATCCGCGGGCCTGCCTCCATCCGCTATGGCAGTGATGGTTTGTCGGGCATGGTGAACTTCGTGACGCGCAAGCCCAAGGGCACGCTGGGCGATACCTTCACGCTGCAAGGCGGCCAGGCGGAAGTCGGCTACCGTTCCAATGGCAATGGCCTGCAGGGCAGCGTCAGCCTGGAAGCCGCGGGCAACAATTTTGACTTCATGGCCTATGTGACGGGCCGCCGCGCCCAGGATTACAAAACACCTGCGGGCGATATCGACAACAGCCACTATAAAACCGCAGGCGGCGGTTTTGTCGCAGGCTATATGCCCAATGCCAAGGAGCGTTACGAGTTCGGCTACCGCTACGGTGAAATCCGTGACGGCACATCCAATGCCAGCACGACGGAGACCGCCTGGAGCCGCCGTGATCCGCTCAGCATTCATCAGTTGCGCCTGGGCTATGAAGGCAGCTATGAAGACTGGCTGTTCAGCCGCATGGACGCCAGCCTGTACCTGAATTTCTTCGAATCCAAACTGCCTGCCACCACGGTGAGCAACAACGGCAATACGATACGCACCCAGACCAGCAATGTGCGCGGGCCGAATATTTTCGGCGGCCACATCACGTTTGAAACCCCCAAGAATGCCTACGGCATGGATGCGGCTTTCGGCGTGGATTTTGCCCATGACCGCTGGCTGGGCAACAAGACCCGCGTGGAGGTGACGAACGTCGCGGCGGGTACATCGACGGATACCGGGTATCAGCTGACGGGCCGCTCCATGACGCAGAGCAATGTCGGCATGTTCCTGCTGGGAAATTGGGAGGCCCGTCCGGGCTGGACCCTGAATGCGGGCGGGCGTTTCGATTACTACCGTTCGGATGTGGAAATCGCATTCCTGGAAAACGAAGCCCTGCGCCCGCTGTTTGAAGATGCCAAGAACAGCAGCACGCATGCCTGGACGGGCAGCGTGGGCACGTCTTATTTCCTGACGGATGCGGTGGAGTTGACGGCCAGCTACGGCTCGGG
This sequence comes from Kerstersia sp., assembly GCF_052103615.1. Classification (NCBI taxonomy): domain Bacteria; kingdom Pseudomonadati; phylum Pseudomonadota; class Betaproteobacteria; order Burkholderiales; family Alcaligenaceae; genus Kerstersia; species Kerstersia sp. The sequence goes on from NZ_JBQEKA010000014.1 coordinate 41,613, forward strand.
TTTCCGTATGCCGTGGCACTCGCAGATGTTCAGTTCGGGCTGGAATGCCAATACGGATACCTACACCATTCCCAATCCCGGCCTGAAGCCTGAGTATTCGAACACGGCGGAAATCGGCATGCGCCTGCATATGGCCAAGGCTTTTGTGGATGTGGCGGCCTTTGATGCGCGCTACCGCAATTTCCTGGAAACCGTGCAGACCACTTATGAGGGTTCGCTTGCCAATCAGACGCGCAACGTCGGCAAGGCGCGCATCAAGGGATTCGAGCTGGCAGGGAAATGGCAAATTGACCCGCAGGTGAACTTGCATGGCAGCGTTGCCTATGTGCATGGCACCAACCGGCGCACCGATGTTCCCTTGGCCGGTCTGGCGCCCTGGAGCGGCACGGCGGGCGTGCAATATGTGGGTGCCAATGATGCTTGGGCCGTGACGGGCGAAGTGCAGTATGCCAAGGGCCAGAACCGCTGGGATGAAGCCAGCGAGCACCGCACTGCCGGTTACGCGCTGGTGAATCTGTATGCGCAGCTGCAGCTGGATCGCCTGGGTATCAGCCCGGCGCGCAATACCCAGCTGGTGTTTGGCATCACCAACCTGTTTGACAGGGAATACCGTTCGGCCAGCACCAGTTCCGTGGTGAACCGCCCCATGTCCGCGCTCAATCCGCTGGTGTCGCCGGGGCGCAGTTTCAACCTGACGCTGCGTACCAGCTTCTGACCGCCATGATAGGCATCATGCCCGGTGTGATGGCACCCCGGCGGCTCCGCCGGCAGGTTGTGGCGCGGTTTCTGGTCCGCTTTCAGGCCTGCTTTCAGGTCCGCTTCGTGGCCCTGCCGCTGGTTTTGTTTCTGGCTTGGTTGCTGGTGCAGCCGGGGCTGGCCCAGGCTGCGCCAGCGGCGGACGGCATCGTCCTGCAGGATATGCTGGGGCAGCCTGTGGAACTGGCCGGGCCGGTGCAGCGGGCCGTCACCTTGCCCATGCCAGCCGGTTCCCTGTTTTTGTCATTGGCGGGTGATCCGGCGCGGCTGGCGGGGATGCACCCGGATGCGCATGGCTTCATGCGCCAGGGTTTGCAGGCGCGCATCTTCCCGGCGGGCAGCCGGATCCGTGCTGATGTGACACGTTCCGGCTTTGTGCCGAATGTGGAAACTCTGCTGCAAATTCAGCCTGATCTGGTCTGGCAATGGGGGCATATGGGAGACGACTTGATTGCGCCCCTGCGCAACGCCGGTTTACCCGTGGCCGCATTGCTTTATGGGGATGAGGCGCGCACGCGCGAATGGATACGCCTGATGGGGCAGGCGCTGGGTGAAGAAGACCGGGCGGCGGCGCAACTGGCCTGGCGTACCGAGGTTGAAGGCCGTATCCGCGCGGTAACGGCAGGCTTGGCGCCAGCGCAGCGGCCCCGCGTGATGCTGCTATCGCGCCATGCGCCGCAGTATGCCGTCGCCGGGGGCAGTGGCAACTTCCAGTTTGATGTGGAACTGGCCGGAGGCAGCAATGTGGCCGCTGGTGTTGGCAATGCCAATATCGTCAACGTGGAACAAATTCTGGCCTGGAATCCGGAAGTTATCCTGCTCAATAACTTTGAATCCGGGCTGACGCCTGCAACGATTTATGGCGACCCGATGCTGGCCGATCTGGACGCCGTGAAGCAGCGCCGCGTGTATAAAATTCCGGCGGCCGGGTACCGCTGGGACCCGCCCAGCCAGGAGTCGCCGCTGTATTGGCAATGGCTGAGCCTGATCCTGCAGCCCGCGCATTTCGACTGGCCGCTGCGTGAGGAAATCGCCACGCAATTGCAGCGCTTGTATGGTTATGCGGCAACGCAGGACGATATCGACGAGGTGCTGCATTGGCAGGCCAATGCCGGGGCGCAAGGCTATGAAAGGTTTGCGCGATGAGCCGTGATAAGGAACGTTTGCACGCGGCGCCAACGCAGGCAAAAGCCTGGATTTGGCTCTTGCTTGGCGGTTTGTTGCTGGCCATGCTGCTGGCCGCCCTGGCGACGGGGCGGTATGCCTTGTCGCTGGGCCATATCGTCACCATTCTGCTTGAGCCGGTGCTGCCGGAAAACTGGCTGCCAGGGCTGCAGGACATCACGGACGTGCAGCGCCGGGTGCTGTGGCAGGTGCGGCTGCCGCGCATCCTGATGGCGGTTCTGGTGGGCGGCAGTCTGGCGCTGTGCGGCGCGGCGCTGCAAGGGGCATTCCGCAATCCGCTGGTCGGCCCGCAGGTGCTGGGCATTTCCTCGGGGGCGGCCCTGGGCGGCTGCCTGGCCATTTTGCTGTTCACATCGCTGCCGCTCATCATGGGCTGCGCTTTCGCTGGCGGTCTGCTGGCCGTGGCGGCGGTGTATTACATGGGGCGCACGCAAGGCCGGACGACCATGCTAATGCTGGTGTTGTCCGGTGTGGTTTGCAGCGCCTTTTTTGCGGCATTGATTTCCCTGGTGACTTACTTTGCCGACCCCAATGACTCCTTGCCTGCCATTGTGTTCTGGCTCATGGGAAGTTTTGCCACGGCGTCTTATTTCAAGCTGATGGTGATAGTGGGGCCGGTGCTGGCGGGCAGCTTGCTGCTGTATGCCTTGCGCTTTCGCATCAATATCCTGTCGCTGGGCGATGAGCAGGCCAGCGCGCAAGGCGTGGCGGTGGAGCCGCTGCGCTGGGGTCTGCTGGCCTGTGTCACCCTGGTGGTATCGGCCAGTGTGGCGGTATCGGGCACCGTGGGCTGGGTTGGCCTGGTGGTGCCGCATTTCGCCCGCATGCTGGCCGGGCCGGATCACCGGGTGCTGCTGCCGGCGTCCGCTTTGGTCGGCGCCAGCTATATGGTGGCCGTCGATACCCTGGCGCGCAGTCTCAGCAGCGCTGAAATTCCGCTGGGTGTGATGACCGCCTTGATAGGCGCGCCGGTCTTTGCCTGGTTGTTGCGGCGCACGCATGCGCGGGGGTGGCGTCATGATTGAAGTCAGCAATCTTGAAGTGTGTGTGGCCGGCAAGGGCAAGACGCTGCTGAGCGGATTGAACCTGACGCTGGCGGCAGGCCAGATCATGGCAGTGCTGGGCCCCAATGGGCGGGGGAAAACGACCTTGCTGCGGACTTTGCTGGGGCTGCTGCCTGCCGGCGCCGGGACGGTGCGGCTGGGTGGACATGCCGCCTATGTGCCGCAGCAGGGTGAATCCATGTTTCCCTATCCGGTGCTGAGCATGGTGGCCATGGGGCGGGCACGCCACCTGCGCTGGTGGCAATCGCCGGGCAGGGCGGACATGAACGTGGCCGCCGGCTGCCTGGAGGCTGTCGGGCTGGGCGAGCTGGCGCAGCGGAGTTTTCATGAGCTGAGCGGCGGGCAGAAGCAGCTGGTGCATATTGCGCGGGCGATGGCCAGCGCGAGCCCCATCATCGTGCTGGATGAGCCTATGGCGGCGCTGGACCTGCGCAATCAGGATCTGGTGCTGGGCATTCTGGCGCGTCTGGCCCGCGAACAGCAGCTTTGCATTGTCTTTTCCACCCATAGCCCGCAGCATGCGCTGCATGTTTCGGACCAGACTTTGCTGCTTTACCCGGAGGGTTGCGAGGCCGGGTCAACCCGGCTGATGTGCGAGGCGGAACGTCTGGGGCGGGTGTACCAGATGCCCGTGGCGCTGGGCCAGGCCCAGGATGCATCGGGGAGTCTGGTGCAGGGTGTGATCCCGCTGTTTCAAGGAGTCGGCGCATGATGCAGGAAAAACGTGTGGCCTATCTCAACAGCCGGCTGGGCCCAGGCCCTGAAGCCTTGACGGGCGGCACAGCCCCGCTGGCGGAGAACGTCTATCTCTATGACCTGGAAGCTGGCTCAGGGAAGGGTGCTGAAAAGACTTCTGAAAAGGCCTTGGGGATGGCTCATGGTGCAGCCCTTGGTGAGGCTTTGGGGGCGGCTTGCGGCGCAGCGCTTGATACGCCTGCTGATGCGGCCCGTGATGCGGCCCCGAAAATGGGCGGCGCCGCCAGGCTGGCCAGTCTGCATGTCCTGTTGATTCCCGCCAATGCCGATCAGCGCTTCCTGATGACGCTGCAGCCGCAGCTGGAACAGTGGCTGCTGGCAGGCGGCACGATGGTCATCAATGGCCATGTGGCCTATCCCTTTCTGCGCTGGTTGCTGCCCTTCGAGGTGCAGCCCTGTCCGGGGCTGGCCGGTTTGCAGGTGGCGCGGGCGGCGCCTCACCCGGTGTTTGACGGAGTGGATCCGGCGCACCTGACCTATCGCCGCGGCGTGGCGGGCTTTTACGCGCGCGGCGCGAACCCGCCGCCGCCGGGTGCCCTGGTGCTCAATACACTGGGGCCGGGGCAGCAGCCCATAGACTGGCTGTTGGTGCTGCCCGGCGGCGGGCGCCTGCTGGTGCATTCCGGCAATGATCTGTGGATGTATGCGAACGGGCAGGATTCGGCGGCGCGTATCGTGCCCCAACTGTTTGATTGGCTGGCCTCGGGAGAAACGGCATGACGCTCCATAACGCAACGGGCGCCGCAGCGGGCGCCGGGCCGCGCGGCACGCCGGTCATTGCCGCGCTCGACGCCGGTACCTATTACCACCATCGCACCTTTCACACACCGGCGCTGGCAGCCTGTCTGGATGCCACTGTCTATGTGCGCGACCTGAATGCCGCCGCGCTGGCGCAGTGCGATATTTTTATCGTGTCCTGCGCGTCGCCAGTGGACCAACTGGTGCGCGCCCGCCAGCTGTTCCAGGATTTCCTGGCGCAGGGCGGAACGCTGGTCGTCATGGGCGGCAATGGGGCAGAGCAATGGCTCGATGGCGTGCAGTATGTCCATAGTCCGGTCAATTTCTGGTGGTGGAAAGAGCCGGGCGCCGATTCCGGCCTGCGTCTGCTTGCCCCGGAGCATGAACTGTTCCGGCATATCACGCTGGCCGACGCGACCTGGCACCAGCATGGCGCCTATTTGCCACCGTCTGGCGCGGTGTCGCTGATCGACAAGGCCGGTACCGGTTCAGTGCTGTATGACGATTGTTGCTCGACGCCGGGCCGCCTGATCCTGACGTCGCTGGACCCCATGTATCACCATGGCAGTCATTTCATGCCGGCGACCACCCGTTTTCTGCATGGTTTCCTGCCCTGGCTGAAGCGGCAGGCGCCTAGGGCCAAGCGCTAGACCGGCGGGCCGCTGCCTTTCCTTTTTTTTGTTCTGTGCTGGGGCGCGCGCCATGCGTGTTGGCCCAGGCTGGCTGTCGCGCTGGCGCAGTTTTTGTCTTTGCTTTTTTTCCGATGTTTCCTGGAGTGTTTATGCAGACCGCTAGTTCCGCACTGATCCCTTTCCCTCGTGACCATGTGGTGCAAATCATGGGCGAAGAGGCCGTGATAGATATCCCGTTTGACGCCGTGGCCGCCTACCATGGCCATGGCGCGCTGGCCATGCTGGCCATCACATATATGGGCATGCATGGCGCGCTGGCGCGTCTGGATGGCGAGTTGCCGCGCCGCGCTGAACTGAGCGTGCTCAGCGGCCATCCTGGCCCGGGTGTGCGTGATGCGTTCGAGTTCATCGCGCGCGTGGTCACGCGCGGCTGTTATGAGGTCGATACCAGCCTGCCGTGGGCCCGTTACAGCCTGGATGGCGCCCGCTCATACAGCTTTGTCTTGTCCTGCCGCGGCCAGGAAGTACGCGCCGTGCTGCGTGAGGGTGCCTTGCCGCCCGCTTTCTTTGAACTGCTGGCATCACGCCAGCCCGAGGATGCCGAGCCGTTCCGTTTGCTGCGCCGGAAACTGGCGCACGAGATTCTGGCGCGCGCGCCAGAGGAGCTGTTCGAGTTTTCCCTGAATACAGCGGCCGTGCCCGCTGCGAAAGCCTAGCGCAGGGCAGGTTTGGGGCCCGAAAAGCAGGCGGCGGTCCTGCAGGAAGATGGCAGATGTTGTTTCATCTGGTTTCATCTCAAGGAAAGCCGAGAATACCCCTTGAACCATAATGGGGCTGCTTCCCGGGCCCTCCGCCCGCAAAGAGCATGATGTGTCCCCTGCCGCCAGCTTGCGTGGCAGGGTTGTCTTACCGCAGGCTGTCATACCGTATGGGGTAGCCGTTCCGGCACCCGAGTGTGTTGTAGAAATGTTCGTTCTTCGCTTGCCGCGCCAGCCTGGCCGGAAGGCGAAATCCTTCGCGCGGCCTGGCGGCCCGCGAGTTGCGTTTCATGCTTACTATCCGGTGAACCGACCATGACTGATGTGAAAAAGACAGGCGCTGTTGCCAAGCAACTTACCTTGCTGGGCTTCTTCTCTATCACTGCTTCCATGGTGATGGCGCCCTATGAATATCCGACCTTTGCTACTTCGGGCTTCAGCCTGGTGTTCTTCCTGGTGCTGGGGGGCGTGTTGTGGTTCATCCCCGTCGGCCTGTGCTCGGCGGAAATGGCGACCGTCAAAGGCTGGGAAGAGGGCGGGGTTTTCACCTGGGTATCGAATACGCTGGGCGAGAAATGGGGGTTTGCCGCGATCATGTTCGGCTACCTGCAGATTGCCGTCGGCTTCGTGACCATGCTCTACTTCGTGCTGGGCGCCCTGTCATACATCCTGGCCTGGCCTGCGCTGAATCAGGACCCGGTGACCAAGACCATCGGGGCGCTGGTGATTCTGTGGGCGCTGGCGATTACCCAGTTCGGTGGCACCAAGTACACCGCGCGCATCGCCAAGGTCGGTTTCTTCGGCGGCATCCTGCTGCCGGTCTTTATCCTGGTTTGCCTGTCCATCAGCTATCTGATGAGCGGTGCGCCTCTGCAGATCGAATTCACCACCCAGACTTTTTTCCCGGATCTGACGCAGTTGGGAACGCTGGTGGTATTCGTGGCCTTCATCCTGAGCTACATGGGGGTGGAAGCTTCGGCGACGCACGTCAATGAAATGGCCAACCCGGGGCGCGATTATCCGTTGGCGATTTTCATCCTGATGATTGCGGCCATCCTGCTCAGTTCCATTGGCGGCCTGTCTGTCGCCGCGGTTATTCCGCTCGACAAAATCAACTTGTCCGCGGGCGTGGTGCAAACTTTCGAAGTGCTGATCCTGCACCATGGCCCCAATCTGGAATGGGCGGTGCGTGGCGTGGCGGCCTTGCTGGTACTGGGCGTGCTGGCAGAAATCGCGTCGTGGATCGTCGGCCCTTCGCGCGGCCTGTTCGTGGCGGCGCAGCGCGGCATTCTGCCCGCAACGCTGGCCAAGGTGAACAAAAACCAAGTGCCGGTCAATCTGGTCATCACCCAATTGCTGATTTCCACCGTGGCCATCATCGTGCTGACCAATGTGGGCGGCGGCAACAATATGTCCTTCCTGATCGCCATGTCCCTGACGGTGGTGATCTACCTGAGCAGCTATTTCATGCTGTTCCTGGGGTATATCCAGCTGGTGCGTAAGCAGGACGGCCTGGAGCGTGGCTTCTCGGTGCCTGGCGGCAAGAGCTTCAAGCTGGTGATGGCGATCGTGGGCTTCGTGGTATCGGTGTTCGCCTTCTGCATTTCGTTCGTGCCGCCCAGCACGCTGCCGTCGGCCGCCGATGGAAAGATTTATGTGACGCTGCTGGCCGCCAGTTTCATTGTGGTTTTCCTGGTGCCGTTCGTGATCTATGCGCTGCATAGCAAGCACGGCAAGAAACTGAGCGTGAAACTGGTGCCGGTCACGACCGACAACGCGCCGGACGGGCACTTCTTCATCCGGCCACGCGGCCGGGCGACGCACCATCTGGTGCCGGACGACGGGCAACAGCAAGACACGCATTGAGCGCCTGAGTCTGCTGAAATACGGCTGCGGAGACTCCCGGAACAGGGAGAATCCGCAGCCGTTCTGTTTGATGGACAGTGTCCGGGGTCAGTCGGGCTGGGCGGGCTGCCAGCTAGAGGATTTGAAGAAGGCTTCGCGCGCCAGCAGACGGATGCCAGCCGGCGTGCTTTCCACGATGCGGCGTTCGCCGTCTTCGACCTGCAGTTCGATCTGGTAGCCATCGGAGGCGGGCAGGCGGCTGGCGATATCGGCAATGGCATCGCGCGACCAGGAAGCCGCAGATTCGAAATGTCCCAGCAATTTGCCGTGACGCTGGATGATGAGGCGGTAAGTTTGCATGATGGGTCCCGGAAATAGCGATGGAAAATGCCAGCATCGGCAATGCGGCCAGGCTGCATTGCCGTGGTGCCGGCGTCGGTGGAGGAGAGCGGCCGGGTGCGGCCCGGCCTGGCGGATGCCTGGCTTAGCCAGCCGCGTCACCGGCGCCAGGCCAGTAGTAACTGTCAGGCAGGGCGCGGGCGCCGAAAATGGCCTGTCCGACGCGGACGACCGTCGCGCCTTCTTCAATGGCAATTTCGAAGTCACCGGACATGCCCATGGACAATTCATCCAGGGCAATGCCGGCAGGGGCTTCCTGTTGCAGGCGATGGCGCAATTCACGCAGCAAAATGAAGCAGCGGCGCACGCGCTGGGCTTCGGCAGAGAACAGCGCCAGCGTCATCAGGCCACGCACCCGCAGGGAACTGAAGGCGGGCAGCGCCTGGATGAAGGCGCTCGTGTCTTCGGGCGCCAGGCCGTACTTGCTGGCTTCCCCGGAGGTATTGACCTGGACGAAGACGTCCAGCTCGCGGCCTTCGGCTTGCAGGCGGCGGTCCAAGGCTTCCGCGACGCGCAGGCTATCGAGCGCCTGGAATTCGCTGGCAAAGCGCGCCACGAGTTTGGCTTTGTTGGTTTGCAGGTGGCCGATAACGGACCATTGGGCCTCGCTCAGGTCAGCCATGGCTTCCCATTTGTTATAGGCTTCCTGCACCTTGTTTTCGCCAAACAAGCGGCAGCCCGCCGCATAGGCCAGGCGGATATGGGCTTCATCCATGGTTTTACTGACGGGCAGCAGGCGGACGCTCGCCGGATCGCGGCCGACCCGCTCGCAGGCGGCCTGCATGCGGGCGCGTACCGCCGCCAGGTTGTATTTGAAATCTTCGACGCTGGTCGCCTTGGGGTAGCGCCCATGCTTGTCATGACTGGTGGCAGTCGGCAGGGCGGAGTCGGGACAGGTATTGTTCACGGCGCAATCCTTATGCATTGTTAAGAACCGCCAGCCTGATTGAGGGCTGTCTTGCCGGTTCCTATAAAATCATCTTGTGCCAAATTATATATTGTCATAGGTCAAAATGAGCATCACGGGCAAAACCGTCACTAGCATTTTCGAAAGTATCCGTCTGCAGGTGCAGGCGGGCAAGCTGCGGCCTGGGCAAATTTTGCCTCCGGTGCGCGATCTGGCCGTGACATTGGGGGTCAACCGCAACACCGTTGCCGCCGTGTACAAACGGCTGGCCGCGGCGGGGCTGGCAACGACACAAGGCCGGCGCGGCACGGTCATCCGTGAGCAGCTGGATCCTGGCGAGCAGGAGGGCTGGATGGCCGGCACGCCCCTGATTGATTTTGCCAGCGGCAATCCGAATCCGGCCTGGCTGCCGGATATCAACCAGGCCCTGGCGTGGCGGCCGTATCAGCATCAGCTGTATGGCGGTGAACCGGTGCACGCCGAACTGGCCGCCTATGGCAGGCAATGGCTGGGGCGGGATTGCCCAGGGGAGTACGCGCTGGATGTGGCGCACGGCGCGGTGGATGCGATAGAGCGTTTGCTGGCGGCCTACCTGGTGGCGGGTGATAAGGTGGCGGTGGAGGACCCTTGCTTTTTAAGTAGCATCAATACCTTGCGCATTGCCGGTTTGCAGGCTGTCGGGGTGGGAATGGATCACGCCGGCATGCGGCCGGATGCGCTGGAACAAGCGCTGGAACAGGGCGCGCAGGCCGTCATTGTGACGCCGCGCGCGCACAATCCGACGGGGTGCAGCCTGACGAGCGAACGCGCGCAGGCCTTGCAGGCCGTGCTGGAACGCTACCCGCATGTGCTGGTGATCGTGGACGATCATTTTGCCTTGCTGGCGTACAAACGCTATTGGCAGGTGATTCCGGCAAGCAGCACGCGCTGGGCGTTGGTGCGTTCGGTGTCCAAGGCCCTGGGGCCTGATTTGCGCCTGGCGCTGGTGGCCAGCGACCCGCAGACCTCGCAGCGTTTGCGTTTGCGTCTGGCGCCTGGGACAGGCTGGGTCAGCCACTTGCTGCAGGAGGTTGTGGTGGCCTGTCTGCAAGTGCCAGCCCTGGCCGGGCGCATGGGGCTGGCCACGCAGGAATACAGCTATCGCCGCAACATCCTCAAGCACGCGCTGGCCGCGCAAGGCGTGGCCGTGGCAGAGCCGGTGGATGGGCTGAATCTCTGGATACCCTTGCGCGAGCCTACCGGGCAGGCCGATGCGGCGTTGCTGGCGCGCCATGGCTGGCTGGTGCGCAGTGGCGATGTGTTCGGTGTCCAGGCACCGGCGTGCGGCTTGCGCGTCACTATTTCCACTTTGCATGAAGATCAGGTGGACCGCTTTGCCGTGGATATCGGCAAGGTATTAAAGGCGCGCGCATAGTTTGCTGGTGCCGCCAGGCACTGCCTGGCGGCAGACTGCATTGTGCAATATCAATGCCTGCCGCCATGGCGCCAAGAAATCAGAATGTTCAATGGTGTTCTTTTGCGCTAAGTCATGATTTAATTGAATCTGCTTTTCAATGTTTTGCATTTATTTTTATTGTCTCCGTAATTAAATTTTTTGTTTCGGAATTATCCTAAAAAGAAAAATAGATTTAAAAAGTTAGGATGAATCCGAAATTGATCCTGCTTTCTGGATTTTATTATTCCTCTCGGTAGAATTCGATATTCCCAGCGGTTGTTTATTAATAAGCAACATGGCGGCGGGAGTGAAAAATCTATTGTGGAGTTATGGAATGAATAAGATCAGCGCATCGGTCGGCATGGCAATTGTTTGTGCGGCAGCAATGGGCACGGCACAGGCCGCATCGGAAAATGGCACCATTCAATTCAAGGGTGCAATCAGCGCGGAAAGCTGCTATCTGGATTCCTCTATTGGTGATGCCAATTCGGTCATCGTCAATATGGGCACGGTTAACTCGTCGCAGGTTGGTACGGTTGCTGCGCCGCATTTCACCACGGGTGCCGGTCTGTCAACGGCCGATTTCAATGTGGTTTGCAAGAATGACGCCCAGGTATCGCTGACGCTCAAAGCGCCGCAAGCGGAACTGGTGGCGGGCAATCAGATCCTGCGCGTGAATAACGGCGTCAAGGGCGAGGGTTACGCTCAAAACGTCGGCGTGGCGGTGTACTCCTCCTCCAGCTCGTCCACGGCTTATGACCTGAGCAAGGAAAAGCTGCTGGATACGCAGGCCATCACTGCCGGTCAGAGCGTCAACGTCAAGTTCGCCGCCGCCTATGTGCGCAGCGGCGGTCAGGATGTCGCGCCCACGGCCGGTGTGGCCAACGCGACGCTGCCTTTCGTCCTCGAAATTCAGTAAGACGGGCATCAGGGCTGGCCAGGCGGCGGTTTGCCGCCTGGCCGGAAACCGGTGATCTTTCCCGGGAGGACTTTCATGTTTCGGAAGCTATTGGCGGGCGTGCTGGCGGGCATGGCCTGTATGGCAGCGCCAGTTCAGGCAACCATGGTGCTGAATGCATCACGCGTCATTTTGCAGGATGGCCGCCGCGAAGTGTCTTTCGGCATTCGCAGCCTGGATCGCGATGGCGGCTTTCTGGCCCAATCCTGGCTTACGCCAGCCGTGGGGGATGGCGAGGTCGAGCATTTCTCGCTGACGCCACAATTGGTGCAGGTGCAGGCTGGCAGCGAACAGCGTGTCCGCATCCTGTATGAAGGCATCGGCATGCCGGCGGATCGTGAATCCATGTTCTGGCTGAATGTGCAGGAAATTCCCCAGCGTGAGGCGCAAACCGGGTCATTGCAAATTGCAGTGCTGCAAAGAATCAAGTTTTTTTACCGGCCCAATGGGCTGAAGGGTAATTCCATGCAGGCGGCGGCGAATCTCGGCTGGCAATGGCGGAATGGCGAATTGCAAGTTGCAAATGCCAGCGCATTTCATGTGACGATTGTCGATCTGGCGGTGGCGGATCATGAAATTCAATCTGCAATTATCCTGGCGCCGGGTGAAAGCCGGTCCCTGGTGTTGAGTGCCTCGCAGCAAAACAGCCTGATCCGGGCACAAGGGAAATTCGCTTACGCGACGGTCAATGACTACGGCGCGCACGATCAAAGAGAAATGATTGTGCCGGTGGCTGGTCAGCCAGCAAAGTAACGGAATAATTATTTTTTGAATGGCGGTGCTGCCCCGGTGCGGGCAGTGATGGCCGGGTTGTCGGGAGTGGCAGATGCGCGGAGTTGCAGGCGGGAAAAGTTGCAAACGGCATCTGCCGGTATCCCGGAATTTGGATGCGGGCGCGCAGATGACGCTGGGTGTGGCCTTGGCCTTGGCGGCCTTTTCCGTTCAGGCACAGCCCCGGCAGGATGAACCCGTCAGCGTGGCCAGCGCCGGGCCAGCGGTGCTGGCTTATGACATGAGCCTGATACGCGGCGGCGCCAACGTGGACTTGTCCCGCCTGGGCGAGGGCAAGGCCAGCGCGCTGCCGGGGGTGTATGCGCTGGATATCGTCATCAATGGCGATGGCGTTGGCCGTTTCGATGTGCCGCTTGTCCTGCGGGCGGGCGAGCGTGAATTATTGCCCTGTCTGGACGCGGAGCTGCTGGCGCGCGTGGGCGTGGCGCCACGTTACATAGACGCCTTGCTGGCCCATCCGGTGGCTGGCTGTCTGGACTTGGCGCAGCTGGATGCGCAGGCCGTGGCACGCGTGGAAATGGCGCAATTGCGTCTGGTGCTGTCAATTCCCCAGGTCTATCTGGAGCGGCAGCGCTACGGGTATGTGGATAGCAGCTACTGGGATTACGGCGTTAATGCGGGCTTTATCAATTATCAGGGTAATGTGCGCCGCGACAGCCACCATGGTCAAAGTTCGGATAGCGTCTTCCTGGGGCTGAGCAATGGCGTGAATCTGGGGGCGTGGCGGCTGCGTAATGAATCCAGCGTCATGCGCATGCCGCATCAGGGAACGCAGTTCAAAAGCAACCGCACCTTCGTGCAGCGCGATGTGCCGGCCTGGCGCAGCCAGTTCTCCGCGGGTGAGCTGTATTCCAATTCCAATATCTTCGACAGCGTGCGCTTTCAAGGCGTGCAGATTGGCTCGGATGAAGGCATGCTGGCCGACAGCGAGCGCGGTTACGCGCCCGTGGTGCGTGGTGTGGCGGAAAGCAATGCCACGGTGGAAATCCGCCAGAACGGCTACATGCTGTACCGCACGGATGTGCCGCCCGGCCCGTTCATGTTGACGGAAATCTATCCCAGCGGCTCCAATGGCGACCTGGAAGTGACGGTGATCGAAGCCGATGGCCGCCGCCGCGTTTATATCCAGCCATTTTCTTCCTTGCCGCTGATGGTGCGCCAGGGCTATCTGCGCTATAGCGTGGAGGCGGGCCGCTACAAAGCCAATCAGTCGCAGCTTGATACCCCGGGCTTTCTGTCGCTGTCGGGCACTTATGGCTGGACCGAAAATATTTCCCTGTCCGGCGGGATGCAGGTGGCGGAAGGCTTCAAGGCCATCAATGCTGGCCTGGGGGGCAATACGCCGATAGGCGCCTTATCCGTGGACGTGACGCAATCCTTCAGCCGGGTGCAGGGGCAGACCCGCACAGGGCAGAGTATCCGGGGGCTGTATTCGCGCACCCTGGCCAGCACCAGCACGACCGTGACCCTGGCGGCCTATCGCTATTCGACGTCCGGCTACCGCTCCTTCGATAGCCACGTCCAGGATTTGTCCCGTTTCCGCTACGGGCCGTCGGATCGTCTGACGTCCGGCCGCTCGCGTTCGCGTTTTGACTTGAGCATCACCCAGGAACTGGGTGAAGACCGCCGCTATGGCGACCTGTTCCTGACGGCGCAGCGGCAGTCGTTCTGGGATGGCCAGACCACGCGTTCTTACAGCGCGGGCTATGGCAACACCTTTCGCGGCATGTCCTACAACCTGAGCATCTCGCGCGCCAAGGAGTTCTATGACTTCGGCGGCGGCGATAACGAAACCCGGGTGATGCTGACGCTGTCCATGCCCTTGGGCAGCAGCATCCAGCCAGCCCGTATGGCGGCCAGCTATGACCATACCCGCGATGGCGGCAATATGTCGGCCACGGTGTATGGCGATGTCCAGGCGGGCGGCCAGAATGTCAGTCTGTCGGCACAGGCCGCGCGCAGCCGCAATGGTGATGTCTCGGGCAGCGCCGGGGCCAGTACCGAATTGCCCATGGTGGCGCTGGGCGCGTCGTTCGGTGCGGGCAAGCATTACCACTCGGCCAGCATGAATGCCCGGGGCGCAGTAGTGGTCCACGGCGGCGGCGTAAATTTCTCGCGCACTGCCGGTGATGGTTTCGCCCTGGTGCAAGTCGAAGGCGTGCCGGGTGTCGGGGTCGGCAATGGCCTGGCGCGCACGGCGGCCAATGGGTATGCGGTCTATCCGACCACGCAGCCTTACCGTTTCAATACCATCCGCCTGGATTCCGGTGAGCTTGGCGCGGATGTCGAATTGGATTCCCTGTCGCGTACCGTGGTGCCGCACCGGGGGGCCATCGTCAAAGCTGAGTTCAAGGGCGTGATCGGGCGCCGTGTGCAGCTGCGTATCCTGGATGCCGCGGGCGAGCCGCTGCCGCTGGGGGCGGAAGTCCTGAATGCGGAAGGCCGCAGCCTGGGCTGGGTCGATCATCGGGGGCAGGCGCTGGTGCTGGTCACGCAGGATGAAGGCAGGCTGCAGGCGCAGTGGGGCGATGGCCGGAGTTGCCAGCTCGATTATGTGCTGCCGGCGCGGGACCCGGTGCGCAACTACGATAAACAGGGGGTCATATGTCAATGATGACGATAGACCGCCGGGCGGGGCGGATAAGGCGGCCAGCGCAGGCTGCGGCGAGCGGCACAGTAGGGTCATGGCTGCTGTTTTTGCCGCTGTTTCTGCTGCTGATGTGCCTGGCGGCGGATGGCCGCGCCGCCGCCCTGGGATTTGACGAGAACCGCTACATCCTGGAAGCGGGGCAGGGCCGCAAGGCTGTGGTGGTAAGTAACGGCGCGGGCCAGACGGCGCTGGTGCATGTCACCGTGGATTGGGGTGAGGCTGAGCAGGAGGGGGACGTGCCCCTCGCGGTCAGCCGTCCGCTGGTCGAGGTGCCAGCCCAGGGCAATGCCACGCTGGAAGTGTTTTTCGAGGGTGATGGCCTGCCGGATGACCGGGAGAGCTTTTTCCTGCTGAGTTTTCTCGATGTGCCGCCCGCAACGCCGGAAAGTGATGGCATCACCATGCGCCTGGCGGCACGGCACAGGCTGAAATTGTTTTACCGCCCGGCGCTGGCCATGCCGCCGCAGGCCGCGCGCGAAGCGCTGCGCTGGTCTTTGCCTGCCGATGGCGGCGCAGGCGCTGTGCAGCTGGACAACCCGACGCCTTATTACGTCACGCTGGTCGATCTGCAAGCCCGTGACCGCCATGGCAAGGCGTGCGGGGCAAACATCGCGCATCTGATGCTGGCGCCTTTTGCCCGCCTGGAGCAAGCCTGGCCGGAATGCCAGGGCGGGCCTGGCCAGCTGGATTACCGCTATGTCACCGATAACGGCGTGGAGCGGCTTTATACGGTGGCGCTGCAGCCTGGGCAGCCTGTGCCGCCGAGTCTGATTACCGAGTCCGAGCAATAAGGAGCCGGGACAATGTCGAAGATACTACTGAAGCTGCTGGCAGGCCTGCTGGCCCTATGCGCCTGGAGCACCAGCCATGCCATGGCCTGTCGCGGGCAGGACGGTTCTGTGAACGGCTATGACACGATTGTGGATACGATCGCCGTGCCGCTGGACTTGCCCAAGAACAGCATCCTGTGGCGTTCGGGGGCCAGGTCGCAGCGGGTGGTCTGCTGGCAGGATCAGATTGGACCGGCCGAATATGTGTATTTTTATCTGAATCCGTACAACAGCATGGGG
>NZ_JBQEKA010000015.1:0-14664 GCF_052103615.1 Kerstersia sp.
AGCGCAATAAATTCAAGAATCTTCCCATATTCAAATATTCGAAAATACTCAAAAAATGGAGAATATGCGCATAACGCCTAAAGAACCGTCAAGAAAACAATAACTGATATAGCAAAAACAGCAGGAAAAGAAAAAGCCCCTCCAGCGGGAGGGGCTTTCCAGGGCAGTTCACTGGCAGCCGACGACTGCCTGAACCCATGAACTGCAAATGAACGCATTCCCCAAAAAAGGGGAATACTTTATACCCGGAAATCTTCCTTGTTCTTGCCTTCAGCCAAAGCATTTTTCAACCATTGCGGCTGGCGGCCCATACCGGACCAAGGTTCGCCATTCGGGCCGCGATAACGGACAACCGATGCGGTTTGTTCAGACTTGCGAGCTGCGCCTACCTTGCGGGGAGAGGCAACATTCGAAAAACCGAGATCCGAAGCGCTCAGGCCATATTCAGCAATCTTGGCCTTGATGTCGTTAATGACAACAGCGATTTCCTGGCGGCGCAGATGCTCGGCTTCCTCGAGCAGCTTCTCGGCCTGTGCTTTGAGTTCGAGATAGGTAGCCATATATGTATTAATCAACACGTAAGTTAACGAGGATTTTATTCTAGCATAAACAACTACTATCTCTGATAGGCAGTTCTACCCAAAATAAGACACTCCTCATTCAATCGACAACAATCGAAAACAACCGAAACATTCGTCAGCAGAAAATTCCTGCCGGACTTATCAAAAATGAACTATTAGCCAGCCCAGTTAGTCGAAAGGCGTCCAGAAAAGACCCGGACAAACAGCATGAAATCAGCGGCGGCTCTTTCGCCCTGCTCAAGATGCGATTTATTCTCAACAAATCAGACAGACCATCAATCATGACAAGTCATTGCAAGTTGCCGACGGTCGCCAAGCAATTAGCGCAATCGCAATTCAATGAAATATTTCAGTGTGGAAAGTATTAGGCAGAACGCCTGGAGAAGTTTCCCGGAGAAGTCTCCGTCCGCCAGGAAAGCGCGCCCCAACGAAAAAAGCCCCTGCTATGCAGGGGCTTAAATTTCTGGGGTGGCCGATGGGGCTCGAACCCACGACAACCGGAATCACAATCCGGGACTCTACCAACTGAGCTACGGCCACCACCGCAGAAACAGAAATATAACACATTTTTTTCTTTTGGCAAATACTATCTGCATTCGGCACCTTATTTTTGCTGCCCTGCCTGCACCGGCAGCGGCCTTTGGCTGGCGGCGGGCCGGGAACCCCTGGCGCCGCCCGCGCACTAATGGCAAACGGCAGGCCGGCCGCATGGCAAGCTGCCCGTCCCTCACAGACCCAATTTTTCGAGGATACCCATGACACTCATACGAAAGGCCGCCGCCTTTGCCGCTTTGCTTATCCTCAGCAGCCAGAGCTATGCCGCCCCCTCTCCGTTTGCCGACCTGAAAGCGTTTCAAGGTCTGGAAAATGGCTTGTGGCACTGGAGTTTCACTACTCAGCCCCGCCAGCCCGCCATTCCGGATCATGATGAACGCGGCTGCGTGGATATCGCGCGCTATATGGAACGGGCGATGCAAGAAGTGCAGAAGAATGCGCCGCAATGCGTCATACAGGTGGAGCGTGACACCCCTGAACAAGCAGAACTCAGCAGCCAATGCCCGGCCATGCAGATCATGCCGGGCCTGGCGCTTCCCCCTCTGCAAATCCGCTACCTGGTGCAGCGGCTGGGGAAGAACGATGTCAAAGTCGAGGCCATCGCGCCCAATTTCCTGACCGGCGCAGGCCATATCACCTTCCTGCACCAGGCGCAGCGGCTAGGCGCCTGCCCGCGCCAATAGAAACTGACAGTGCATAATTCTCCCTGACAGGTTCAGCCGCTGCCCGGCTGCCGCAGGGAGAATATCGAATGCAAGCATTGATCCAGCGCGTCACACGCGCGGAAGTTCGTATCAATAAGCAAATTCATGGCGCCATCGGCCCCGGCCTGCTGATTTTGCTATGCGCCGAAGCTGGCGACAGCCAAACGCAAGCAGACACCCTGCTGAACAAGATCCTCAAACTGAGAATTTTCAGCGACGCCGCGGGAAAAATGAATCTGAGCGTGCAAGAGACTGGCGGCGGCCTGCTGATCGTCAGCCAATTCACTTTGGCTGCGGACACCCGCAAAGGCAATCGCCCCAGTTTCACCCGGGCAGCCACGCCCGCTCAAGGCCGGGAACTCTATGAGTACTTTGTGGCCGCGGCCCGCCGCCTGCATCCCGCCGTGGCCACCGGCGAGTTTGGCGCGGACATGGCTGTCGAACTGGTCAACGACGGCCCTGTAACGATTCCGTTGCATATTCCTGCCCCTGACGCATGCCAGGACTGAAACTTCTGTGCCATACTCAAGTCGTATATTTCATATCTTGATAAGAAAAGCTATTTTTCATCGTTCCTTATCATTCATAGCGAGGCTATAAACGATGCCAACCTGCACGGCCAGTAACCGTGCATAACAACAAAGGAGAGTCATATGACCAGAACCTCCAATCAACTGATGGGCTATGCCCGCATTCGTACCCGCCGCACCCAGGAGCTCTATGACCTGGATACCAAGGCGGAACTGCAGGAACCCGTACGCGAACAGGTGAAATCCGGCGTACCAGAAAGTTCCAGCGCCAATCGGGCATAATCCTTTGCCCTAAAACAGAACGGCATCGCGACAGCGGTGCCGTTTGCATTTGTGGCCTGCATGTTTTCCGCGCCTGGGCACGCGCTCCGTGCTTTTATACTGATGCGGTTTCTCGCGGCTCTCCTGCCGATCCAGGCAAATGCCGCCCTGTTTTTTCTTTATTCGCAGCCATGCACCAAAGCCTACCCCCTGCCTCCGCCACCAGCCCTGCCGAACGGCGCGCGCAATATGACGAATTGCTGCTGCAGGCTCGCGGCCTTTTTACCGATGAGCACGACGCCATCGCCAATGCCGCCAATCTCAGCGCCCTTGTCTTCGAGACACTATCAGGACTGAATTGGGCAGGATTTTATTTCCTGAAAAAAAATGAACTGGTGCTGGGGCCCTTCCAGGGGCGCCCGGCCTGCGTCCGCATCCAGCTGGACCGGGGCGTGTGCGGCGCGGCCGCCAGTTCACGCAGCGTCCAGCTTGTGCCGGACGTGCATGAGTTTCCCGGCCATATCGCCTGCGACCCCGCTTCACGGTCGGAAATCGTCGTGCCGCTGGTGAACGCATCAGGAGAACTGCTGGGCGTATGGGATGTGGATAGCCCGCTGCCCGGGCGCTTCGATGCCATCGACGCGGCCGGTATGCAGGCTTTATGCCAACTGTGGCTGGATAGCCTGCAAGCGTAGTTCTGCCGCCAAGTCTGGCTGCAGCGTGCCTATCCCTGACGCCGCCACACCCGGCCAAACCACAGCAGCCATCGCCACCCTGATGCCAGGCCGCGCATTGCCCGGCCTGGCATCAATAGCGTTTAGAACTCTTCCGTATCAATTTCGGTTTGGGTGGCGGCGGGGTAACGCGGCCCCACGACCGTGTTCTGATTGATCAATTCATCCAGCTGGGCCAGGACTGTCGGATCCAGTTTGATGTCCGCCGCCAGCGCATTGTCGCGCGCATGTTGCGGACTGGTCGTGCCTGGGATGGCAAAAATATGATCGTCCTGCGCCAGCAGCCAGGCCAATGCCAGTTGCGCCGGCGTGATTTCCAGCTCTTCGGCAATTTCCAGATACGGCTCCAGCAAGGCCAGATTGCGGGCGTAGTTTTCCGGCGTAAAACGCGGCATGCCGCGGCGGATATCCTTGGGCTCCAGCGTTGTCACATCGCGCAGCTCGCCTCCCAGATAACCGCGCGCAACCGGGCTGAACGCCACGAAAGCCGCGCCCAGCTCACGGCAGGCTTGCAGCACAGCGATTTCGGCATTGCGTGTCCAGAGCGAATACTCTGTCTGCACCGCTGCAATGGGATGGACAGCATGCGCCTTGCGCAAGGTCGCCGCCGACACTTCCGACAAGCCGATGGCGCGGATCTTGCCAGCCTGCACCAGGTCCGCCAACGCGCCTATGCTTTCCTCGATCGGGACATTCTTGTCCCAGCGGTGCAGATAATACAGGTCGATCACATCGGTACGCAGGCGCTGCAACGACGCTTCGCAAGTGGCTTTCAAGGTTTCTGGCCGGCCGTCGATGACACGCTTGCCATCCACGCCAGTCATGCCGCACTTGCTCGCCAGAAAAATATTCTTGCGATGGGGCGCCAGCAGTTCGCCCATCAGCGTTTCATTCGCGCCAAATCCGTAGAGTGCCGCCGTATCAAAAAAACTCACGCCTTCATCCAGTGACGCGCGCACGACCTGCTCGGCGATCTCGCGCGTCGGCGGCGTCCCGTAGGCATGGCTGAGATTCATGCAGCCCAGGCCAATGGCGCTGGTCAAGGAAGATCCGATCTGACGTTGTTGCATGGTGGGATGCTCCATTTATGGCGTCTGAGGCGGCGGCGGGAATATCCGTCGCGCCAGCCTTCATCCGCTTTGGTCTGATTGCCGCCGCAAGACTGCCGTCTCAGGCAGCGGGCCGGCAAAACACTATCGTACAAAGAAAATGGCCTTGCCATCGCAGCACGCTAGTGCCCGATGGCAAGGCCATGGCACCGACAGGAAAGCGCATGAGGCTGCCTGCCGGTAGCGAACGGGAGCGGCCAAAGCCACTCTCCCGTCCGGCGCTTAGTTGTCGCGCGCCAGTTGCTGCTCCAGCTGATGCAGCACTTCGTAGCACGGCAATACCTGCGCCACGCTGGAGTTGGGTTCACGGCCTTCACGGATGGCTGCGAAGAACTCGCGATCCTGCAGCTCAATGCCGTTCATCGACACATCCACCTTCGAGACGTCGATCTTTTCATCGCGGCCATTGACCAGATCGTCGTAACGGGCAACGTAGGTCTCGGTATCGCCGATGTAGCGGAAGAAGGTTCCCAGCGGGCCATTGTTGTTGAAACTCAGGCTCAGCGTGCAGATGGCGCCAGTTTCACTCTTGAGCTGGATGGACATGTCCATCGCAATGCCCAGATCCGGATGGATGGGGCCTTGCATGGCGTGCGCCTGCACAATCTTGCCGGCCTGGTAGGCGAACAGATCCACCGTATGGGCAGCGTGGTGCCACAGCAGGTGATCGGTCCAGCTGCGCGGCTGGCCCAGCGCATTGGTATTGGTGCGGCGGAAGAAGTAGGTCTGCACATCCATTTGCTGGACGTTGAAGTCACCCTTTTCGATCTGCTTGTGCACATACTGATGGCTGGGGTTGAAACGGCGCGTATGGCCAACCATTGCCACCAGACCGGTTTCCTTTTGCAGGCGGGCAACTTCGCGCGCGCCTTCCAGGCTGTCGGCCAGCGGAATTTCCACTTGCACGTGCTTGCCGGCTTTCAGGGCCTGAGCGGCCTGTTCGGCGTGCATTTGCGTCGGCGTGCACAGAATGACCGCATCCAGCTCCGGCAAGGCCAGGCTTTCCGACAGTTCGGTCGCGACATGGCCCACGCCATACTTGGCAGCGACTTCCTTGGTCTTTTCCAGGTCACGGCCGACCAGAGAAATAACTTCGACGCCGTCAATATTCTTGATGCCGTCCAGGTGCTTGACGCCGAATGCGCCGGCGCCCGCCAGGGCGACCTTGATGGTCTTGCTCATCAGTTGTCCTCCAGAATCAGGTGGCCCACCGCCGTATTCGACGCAGGCACATGGTAGAAACGCTGCGCGACGGTAGGCGCATCGCCCCCGACGGCATCCGCCATCGCGCCGCGCGCGATCAGCCACATCACCAGCTCAATCCCTTCGGAACCGGCTTCGCGCACATATTCGATATGCGACACCTGGGACAGGCTGTCCGGGTTGGCAATCAGGCGGTCCAGGAACTTGTTATCCCACTCGCGGTTGATCAGACCGGCGCGCGGGCCTTGCAACTGGTGGCTCATGCCGCCAGTGCCCCAGATCTGGACATTCAAATCCTTGTCGAAGGATTCCACCGCGCGGCGGATGGCCTTGCCCAGTTCAAAGCAACGGCGGCCCGACGGCACCGGGTACTGCACCACGTTCACAGCGAACGGGATGACAGCGCAAGGCCAGGCTTCCGGCTGGCCGAACATCAGCGACAGCGGCACGGTCAGGCCATGGTCCACATCCATCTGGTTGACGATGGTCAGGTCGAAGTCTTCCTGAATCACGGACTGGGCAATATGCCCGGCCAGTTCCGGATGACCGATCACTGGCGGCACCGGACGCGGGCCCCAGCCTTCATCTGCCGGCGGATAGAACGGGCCCGTGCCGATCGCGAACGTGGGAATCAGGTCCAGGCTGAATGCAGTGGCGTGGTCGTTATAGACCAGGAACACCACATCCGGCTTGTTCTGCTTGATCCATTCCTTGCCGAAATCGTAGCCGGCAAAGACCGGCTTCCAGTAGTCTTCGTTCTGCTTGCCCAGGTCAAGCGCCGCGCCGATGGCGGGAACGTGCGAGGTGTAAACACTGGCAGTAATCTTGGCCATTATTTCTTTTCTCCGATGTAGCGGTTGCCTTCGACGGAACGGCCACCGTGAAGCATCATGTCGCGATATTCCGCTTCGGTCATGCCGGTCATGCTGCCAGCCATCTGCTGGAACGACTTGCCGTCGGTCGCGCCGATCTTGGCGAGAAAGTAAATGTTGCCGCCCAGGGCGATGCAACGGTTCAGGTCGCGATCGAGCACAGCCTGCTTCTGCTCTTCGCTCATGTCCCATTCATCCAGATAGGCGCGCTCATCGGCCTTGAATCGGTCACGGTTTTCGGCCTTCATCAGCGACATGCAAAACTGGTTCAGCCAGTAGCCTTTGCGCGATTGGTCGGCGTCGAAGATCGTCGTGCCAGGCACGTTGGAGTACGGTTTTTCAAGCGACATGCGATTCTCCCCAATAAAGTCGGGTGGGATTATCGACCAGCAGCTTGCGCTGCAGGTCGGCCGTCGGAGCAATATGCGGAATGAAGTCAACCAGCAGACCATCATCAGGCATGTGATCCTTCAGGTTCGGGTGCGGCCAGTCGGTGCCCCAGAGCACGCGATCCGGGAAAGTTTCCACGATCCGGCGCGCAAACGGCACCACATCCCGATAGGCTTGCTGCTCGCCGTCCAGCGCGCGCGGGCCGGAATGGCTCAGACGCTCGGGGCAGCTCACCTTGCTCCAAACATTCGGATTTTCGCGCATGAACTTCACGAACAGTTCAAATTCCGGGCCATCCACAGGCTTGGTGACGTCGGGACGGCCCATGTGATCCACCACCACCGTGGTCGGCAGGCTGGTGAAGAAATCCCACAGCTCGGGCAAGTCAACTGCCTCGAAGTAGATCACGACATGCCAGCCCAGCGGCGCGATGCGGCTGGCAATTTCCATCAGTTCGTCTTTGGGCGTGAAATCCACCAGACGCTTGACGAAGTTGAAACGCACGCCGCGCACACCGGCGTCGTGCAGTTCCTTGAGTTCTTCATCGGTAATGCTGCGGCGCACGGTCGCAACGCCGCGGGCGCGGCCATCGGCGGCCTTCAGCGCATCGACCATGGCGCGGTTGTCGGCACCATGGCAAGTGGCCTGCACGATGACGTTCTTGTCAAAGCCCAGGTAGTCACGCAAGGCGAACAGCTGCGCCTTGGACGCATCGCAAGGCGTGTACTTGCGCTCGGGCGCGAACGGGAACTGGTCGCCAGGGCCGAACACGTGGCAATGCGCGTCCACGGCGCCAGCAGGCACCTGGAAACGGGGCTTGCTGGGATTGGCATACCAGTCCAGCCAGCCGGGGGTCTTTTCAAATGCTGCCATGATGCCGCTGTCCTCAGTCGAAATATTTCAGGCCGGCTGCCGCCAGGCCTTCACGCATTTTGTACATATCCAGGCCCAGCACGCCGCTGGCCAGCTTGTCGCGCTTTTCGGCTTCGTGGGACTCACGCTTCTGGGCGGCATCCGCGACCAGACCGGCAATGGCGGCCGGCACAACGACCACGCCATCATCGTCAGCCACGACGACATCGCCCGGATTGACCTGCGCGCCAGCGCAAACCACGGGGATATTCACCGAACCCAAGGTCGCCTTGACGGTGCCCTTGGCGCTGATAGCCTTGGAAAAGACCGGGAAATTCATTTCCGTCAGATCGCGCACATCACGCACGCCGCCGTCGATCACCAGCCCGACCGCGCCCTGGGCACGGAAGGAGGTTGCCAGCAGGTCGCCGAAGAAACCGTCAGTGGAATCCGCAGTCACGGCCGCCACCACGATGTCGCCCGGGCGGATCTGCTCTGCCGCCACGTGGAACATCCAGTTGTCGCCCGGCTGCAGCAGCACCGTCACGGCGGTGCCGGTTGCCTTGGCGCCGGTATAGATGGGGCGCAGATAAGGCTTCATCAGGCCAACGCGGCCCATGGCTTCGTGCACAGTGGCCGAACCGAACTGGGACAGACGCTCCACGGCTTCGCGGTCGGCGCGCTGGATGTTGCGGTAAACCACACCAAGATTATTCAGGCTCATTGCAATATTCCTTGTGACGGATTACAGGCCCTTGGCCTTCAGTTGCTGGTCGAGACGGGGGAACACGCGGCGCGCATTGCCCTCGTAGATCTTGTGACGCTCTTCGGCGGTCAGCTCGGCAGCCTCGATGTAGCGCTTGGTATCGTCGTAGTAGTGGCCAGTCAGCGGATCCACGCCACGCACGGCACCGATCATTTCGGAAGCGAACAGAATGTTGTCCACCGGAATGACATGGGTCAGCAAGTCGATGCCAGGCTGGTGATACACGCAGGTATCGAAGAAAATGTTCTTCAGCAGATGCTCGCGCAGATCGGGCTTCTTCAGTTCTTGCGCCAGGCCGCGGAAACGGCCCCAGTGGTAAGGCACTGCGCCGCCGCCATGCGGAATCAGGAACTTCAGCGTCGGGAAGTCCTTGAACAGATCGCTGGTCAGGCACTGCATGAATGCCGTCGTGTCCGCATTCAGATAGTGCGCGCCGGTGGTATGGAAGCAGGCATTGCAGCTGGTGCTGACGTGAACCATTGCCGGGATGTCGTACTCGACCATCTTTTCATAGATAGGGTACCACTGGCGATCGGACAGCGGCGGCGACGTCCAGTGGCCGCCCGAAGGATCGGGATTCAAATTGATGCCAACAAAACCGTACTCATTGACCGTCTTTTCCAGCTCAGGAATGCTGGTGGCGGGATCAACGCCCGGGGACTGCGGCAGCATGGCTGCGCCCACGAAATGCTCGGGGAACAATTGCGACACGCGGAAGCAAAGTTCGTTACAGATGGCCGACCAGGTAGCGCTGGTGTTGAAATCACCGATATGATGCGCCATGAAACTTGCGCGCGGCGAGAAAATCGTCAGATCGGAGCCGCGCTCCTTCATCTTGGCCAGCTGGTTTTTCTCGATGCTTTCGCGCAGCTCGTCATCGCTGATATGCAGGTCGCTGGCCTTGGGGCCCAGTTCCGGCGTATTCAGGTTGGCGATCTGCTGCTCGCGCCAATCAGCCAGCGCCTTGGGCGCGGTAGTATAGTGACCGTGGCAGTCGATGATCATGGCTTATCTCCTGTGACAATAGATTGTTCTGCCGCCATGACAGGCGGGCAAACCAGGCGGGGAAACGGGCCGTCCGCCGGCTCTCAGGCAAACGCGCCCGCTGGTGCTGCAAGCCTGCTGGCGTGTTGCCGGCCGATGCAGGCGGCCCCAGTTTGGGTCTTAGTCTATTATGGTAGCGGCAACCCCCCTTGGCTAGAACGCGGTCCCGCTATCAGATATAGCATTAGGACATAACTCAAGAGAATCCATCCAGCTTTTGAATAGCCATTTCCGGCATTTGTCCGACCGACATCTTTTCTATGGACCTGAAACAACTTGAATATTTCGTCCACGTCGCGGAACTGGGCAGTTTTACCCGGGCATCCAGCGTACTGGACGTTGCGCAACCTGCGCTGAGCCGGCAGATACGCCTGCTGGAAGTCGAGTTGCGCCAGCATTTGCTGACCCGCAATGGCCGTGGCGTCACCGTCACCGAGGCTGGCCGCCTGCTGCTGGACCATGCGCGCGGCATCCTGCATCAGGTCGCGCGCGCCCAGGAAGACCTGGGGCGTGTGCGCGGCTCGCTGGCCGGGCGTGTCGCGCTAGGCATGCCGCCCAGCATTGCGCGTTCCCTGACGGTTGCGCTGACGCGGGAATTCCGCCAGCGCCTGCCCGATGCCGCCCTGTCGATCAGCGAAGGGCTGTCCATCCCCATGCAGGAATGGCTGCAGGGCGGACGGCTGGATATCGCGCTGCTCTACAACCCGACGCCCTCGGCAGAAGTCGAAATCGAACCGCTGATGGAAGAAACCCTGTTTCTGATCGGCCATGGCGAACCCTGTCATCATGGCCAGCCCATCAAGCTGGCCAATGTCTCTGAACTGCCGCTGATTCTGCCCGCGCGCCCCAATGCCATCCGCACGCTGGTGGAAACGCGCATGGCCAGCATAGGCCGCAAGCCGCGCATTGCCCTGGAAATCGACGGCGTGCCGGCCATTCTGGACCTGGTGGCCGATGGCGCGGGCCTGGCCATCCTGCCCCACTATGCGCTGAATTCGGCGGCCAACCCCAAAGACTATTATGCCCGGCCCATTACCGAACCCACGCTGACCAGCACGCTGAGCATCGCGACCTCGTCGCGGCGCACCGGCACGCTGACACAGCAGGCCATGCTCGACCTGATCCGCGACATGGTCAAACGCGTGTTTCCTGAAAACGCGCTATAAGACGGATCATCGGCTACGCTGCCTGTTGCCTGCCGCCCTACCCGGCGACAACCGCCGAGCAGCGCGCCTCATTACCGAACCGGAGTGTTATTCCCATGAAAGGCCATCCCGAAGTCCTCGATTACCTCAAGAAGCTGCTGCGCGGCGAACTGAGCGCGCGTGACCAGTATTTCCTCCATTCGCGCATGTATGAAGACCTGGGGCTGAACAAGCTCTACACGCGCATCAACCATGAAATGGAAGAGGAAACCCAGCACGCCGACGCCTTGCTGCGCCGCATCATCATGCTGGAAGGCACGCCTGACATGCGTCCCGATCCCTTCACGCCGGGCACCGACGTGCCGTCCATGCTGCGCGCCGACCTGGAGCTGGAATACCATGTCCGCCAGGCCCTGAAGGACGGCATGGCGCTGTGCGAAAAGCATAGCGACTATGTGAGCCGCGACATCATCCTGGCCCAGTTGCGCGACACGGAAGAAGATCATGCCTACTGGCTGGAAACCCAGCTCGACCTGATCGAAAAGATCGGCCTGGAAAACTACCAGCAATCGCAAATCTGATCTGCTGACGCTGCGGCCGGCTGCACTGGCGGCCGCCGCCCATTAGATGCAAGCGGGCGTTGGCCGCGCTCCGCCTCCGGTTGGTTCTGAAAGTGAAATGGCCCTGCAATGCAGGGCCATTTTCATTTCGCTTTGCTTTCCTGACACCGGTTTCAGCCGGCTGGCAGATGCTGCCCGCCAGCTGGCCCTGCGCCGCCATGAAAGACGGCGGCGCACTGGTGCCATCAGGCCATCAGGCTTTCAGCACGGCCAGGCCGCCCACATACGGACGCAACGCTTCCGGCACGCGGATCGAACCATCTTCCTGCTGATGATTTTCCAGCACGGCCACCAAAGCGCGGCCCACCGCCAGGCCCGATCCATTAAGCGTGTGCACGAACTCGGGCTTGCCCTTTTCCTGACGGCGCACCCGGGCCTGCAAACGCCGGGCCTGGAAGGCTTCGCAATTCGAGACCGAAGAAATCTCGCGCCAGGTGTCCTGCGCCGGCAGCCAGACTTCCAGATCGTAAGTCTTGGCAGCGGAAAAGCCCATGTCCCCCGTGCACAGCAAGACGACGCGATAAGGCAGTTCCAGCGCCTGCAACACATTTTCAGCATGGCCTACCATGCCTTCCAGCGCCTCGTAAGAGGCATCCGGGTCCGTGATTTGCACCATTTCGACCTTATCGAACTGATGCTGGCGAATCATGCCGCGCGTATCGCGTCCGCCGCTGCCCGCTTCGGAACGGAAGCACGGCGAATGGGCAGTCAGCTTGATCGGCAATTGATCTGCCGCCAGAATTTCATCGCGCACCGAACCCGTCAAGGTGATTTCCGACGTCGAAATCAGGTACAGGTCTTCGGCTGCGCCATCTTCCTGGCCCCCTTTGGTCACCCAGAACATATCGTCCTTGAATTTGGGCAACTGGCCGGTGCCGAACAAGGTCGGGCTTTGCACGATATACGGGGTATAGCATTCGGTATAGCCATGCTGCTGCGTTTGCAGGTCCAGCATGAATTGCGACAGGGCGCGATGCAGGCGCGCCACAGGGCCGCGCATGAACGCAAAGCGCGAACCCGACAATTTGGCGGCGGTTTCGAAATCCAGCCCCAGCGGCGCGCCCAGTTCCACATGGTCACGCGGCGCAAACGGCAACGGCGCGGGACGGCCATCCGCCGCCGCAGCGCCGGGCAACCAGCGGCGCACTTCGACGTTATCGTCGCTGTCCTTGCCTTGCGGCACGCTTTCGTGCGGCACATTGGGCACGGCCAGCAGCAGATCATTCAGGTCTTGCTGCAAACTGCCCAGCTCATCTTCCAGCGCCTTCAGCTGCACGGGCAGCTGCTGCGATTCTGCCATCACCGCGCTGGCATCCTCGCCCTTGGCCTTGAGCTGGCCGATCTGCTTGGCCAGCGCATTCCGGCGCGCCTGCAGGTTCTCGGTTTCCATTTGCAGAGACTTGCGGCGGCCTTCCAGCGCATTGAAACGCTCCACATCGAAGGAGAAACCCCGCAAGGACAGACGTTCGACGATGGCGGGCAAATCTTTACGCAGCAGGTTAGGCTCTAGCATGATGGACAGTAGCAGTAATAAGGAATCGACCCCAGCCAAGCTGGCTGGAACGGAGATTGTTGCACGCCGGCGCGCTCGCCGGAAGGGCTGGCGCGCCTGGCGCGGCGCTGACAGGCCGGGAACAGCATCCGCCTGCCAGCGAATACCTGCGCCGGATCAGGAGGGTTTGCGGCGCGACTCGCGGTCCAGCTCGCGCAGGAACGCCAGCTTTTGCTGGATTTTAGCTTCCAGGCCACGATCGGTAGGTTGATAGAAGCGTGCCTTCACGCCATCCGGGAAATAGCTTTCGCCTGCCGCATAGCCATGCGGCTCGTCGTGCGCATAACGGTAGGCCTTGCCATGCCCCAGCTCTTTCATGAGTTTGGTCGGGGCATTGCGCAAATGTATGGGCACAGGCGCGCTGCCATGGGTCTCGGCGAATTTCCGCGCCGCTTTATAGGCGCTGTAAACCGCATTCGACTTGGCCGCGCAAGCCATATAGACCACGGCCTGCGCCAGCGCCAGCTCGCCTTCCGGGGAGCCCAGGCGTTCGTATATATCGGCGGCATTCAGCGCCAGCTCGGTCGCCCGCGGATCGGCCAGGCCGATATCCTCGACCGCCATGCGCACGATGCGCCGGGAAAGATAACGCGGATCGGCGCCGCCATCGAGCATGCGCGCAAACCAGTACAGCGAGGCATCCGGGTCGGAACCGCGCACCGATTTATGCAAGGCGCTGATCTGATCGTAAAAAGCATCGCCCCCTTTATCGAAGCGGCGCAGGTTCTGTGACAGCGAGGTTTCCAGCCATTCGCTGTCCACGGTATCCCGGCCAGCCCCCAAGGCCGATTCGGCCACGACTTCCACGGCATTGATCAGCCGCCGCGCATCGCCATCGGCCCAGCCTGCCAGCTGCACCACGGCCTCTTCGGTAAAACTCAGGGCGGCGGCCCCATCGGCAGTGCGGTCGGCATTGAAAGCCTCTACCGCCCGGCGCGCCAAACGTGCCAATTGCTCGCCATCCAGCGCCTGCAACACATACACGCGCGCCCGCGACAACAGGGCGGAATTCACTTCAAACGACGGATTTTCAGTGGTGGCGCCGATAAACGTGAACAGGCCGCTTTCGACATAGGGCAGGAAAGCATCCTGCTGCGCCTTGTTGAAGCGGTGCACTTCATCGACAAACAGAATGGTGCGCCGCCCCTGCCCTTGCGCCGCCTGAGCCGATATAACGGCATCGCGGATATCCTTGACCCCGCCCAGCACAGCGGAAATGGCGATGAAATGGGCATCGAAACCATCGGCCATCAAGCGCGCCAGCGTGGTTTTCCCCACCCCTGGCGGGCCCCAGAAAATCATGGAATGCGGCCGGCCCGATTCAAATGCCACGCGCAGCGGCTTGCCCGGCCCCAGCAAATGTTCCTGCCCGACCACTTCATCCAGGCTGCGCGGACGCAGGCGCTCGGCCAGCGGCACGCTGCCCGGCACAGCCTGCGAAAACAGATCCCCCGCCGTCATTACATGACCACCACATCCGTTCCGGCAGGCGGCACAAAAGAGAACAGGCTGTCATCCAACTGCCCGGCCGTCTGCAGGTTCTGTAATTCGATGCGCGTCATCTGGCCAAATCCATCGCGGACTTCCAGAACAACAGGCAGGTTGCCGCGCAGGCCGATATCCAGGCTTTCAAAACCGGCGTCGGTCTGGCGCGGCGTCGCGCGCAGCCATTCCAGGCCATCACGCGCTTCGCGCGGCGTCAGCACGAAATTTTCGTCCAGCTTGCCCGAACCAAACAGAATGGCG
>NZ_JBQEKA010000015.1:14674-57169 GCF_052103615.1 Kerstersia sp.
CCAATGGCTTCATCGACCCGGCGGCGCGTCATCTGCTCCAGATCGGGGTCATATTGCAACAGCACCTGGCCATCAGACAGCACCAGTTGTTCATAAGGACGTTTGACTTCCCAGCGGAAGCGGCCCGGGCGCTGAAAAGCGAAGTCGCCCTGCTGCGGCGCGGCGCGGCTGCCGTCCTCCGCCTGTACCACCTGGCTGAATTGACCTTGCGCGGCCTGCACATCGCCAATAAACGCCTGCAACTGCGCGAGCGCATCTGCCCGCGCCAGCGCCGCGGAACTCATCAGAACCGCAAACAACATCCACTTGCGCATACCGGCCTCCCAGCCCAAAACGCTACGCTACATCATATGTTCAATGGCGCCCGACACCACACGGCGCCGCGCGTTCTCACGCGGCGCCACGCGCCCCCGCTCAGTCCGCGTCGTCGTCGCGCCTGGGCGCAAGAATTTCACGATTGCCGTTGGACTGCATGGGCGATACGACCCCCGATGCCTCCATTTGTTCCAGCAAACGGGCCGCGCGGTTGTATCCAATACGCAAATGACGCTGCACCAGGGAAATGGACGCGCGCTTGTTTTTCAGGACCACTTCCACGGCTTGATCGTACAGCGGGTCGGATTCGGCATCCGCGAAGCCCGTGACACTGCTGACGCCGTCACCGGTTTCCCCTTCCACCGCGCCTTCCAGCAGGCCGTCCACATAGTTGGCTTCGCCCTGCGCTTTCAGCGACTCAACCACCCGGTGCACTTCATCGTCAGAAACAAACGCGCCGTGCACGCGTTCCGGCAGGCCCGAGCCCGGCGGCATATAGAGCATGTCGCCCTGCCCCAGCAGGGTTTCGGCCCCCATCTGATCCAGGATGGTGCGCGAGTCGATTTTGGAGGACACCTGGAAAGCGATACGCGTCGGGATATTGGCCTTGATCAAACCGGTGATGACGTCCACGCTGGGGCGCTGCGTTGCCAGCACCAGGTGTATCCCGGCCGCCCGCGCTTTTTGCGCCAGACGGGCAATCAATTCCTCGATTTTTTTGCCGACCACCATCATGAGGTCGGCCAGCTCGTCGATAAAGACGACGATATGCGGCAAGTGGCCCAGCGGTTCGGGCGCATCCGGCGTCAGGGAGAACGGGTTAGGAATATTTTCCTCGCGCTTCTCCGCCTCACGAATCTTGGCGTTGTAGCCCGCGAGGTTGCGCACGCCCAGCTTGCTCATCAGCCGGTAGCGCTTTTCCATTTCGTTGACGCACCAGTTCAGCGCGTTGGCCGCCTGGCGCATGTCCGTCACCACCGGCGCGAGCAGATGCGGAATGCCTTCATAGACACTCATTTCCAGCATCTTGGGGTCGATCAGGATCAAGCGGGTATGGTTGGCATCCGCTTTGTAAAGCAAGGACAGGATCATTGCATTGATCCCGACCGATTTGCCCGAACCCGTGGTGCCCGCCACCAGGACGTGCGGCATGCGGGCCAGGTCAGCCACCACCGGATTACCGGCAATATCCTTGCCCAGCGCCATGGTCAGTACCGAAGCGCTGTCATGATAGGTGCGCGAACCCAGAATTTCCGACAGTTTGACCATTTGCCGGCGCGGGTTGGGCAGTTCCAGGCCCATGAGGTTCTTGCCGGGAATGGTTTCCACCACGCGGATGTTCACCATGCTGAGCGCGCGCGCGAGGTCTTTGGCCAGGTTGACGATCTGGCTGCCCTTGACGCCCGTTGCCGGCTCAATTTCGTAACGAGTGATGACAGGGCCGGCCTGGGCCGCGACGACAGTCACCTGCACGCCAAAATCCGCCAGCTTCTTTTCAATCAGGCGCGACGTGTATTCAATCGTTTCCTGCGAGACCGTTTCCTGCGCCTCCGGGGCGGGATCCAGCAGCCCCAGGGCCGGCAGGTCGCCCTGCACCGTTTCGGTAAACAAGGTCTGCTGTTTTTCCTTTTCAACCCGTGGCGACTTCTGCACTTCGCGTACCGCAGGTTCGATGCGGACGGGTTCGTGCACCATTTTTTCCTGTTTGGCGACGACCTGTTCTTCGCGTTCCGCCTTGGCGACCGCACCCACGCGCCGGTCCTGGCGCGCGCCATAGCCGTCGCGGATGCGGCACACCACGGCTTCGATCAGGAAGCCGATGCGTTCGGCCAGCCGCACCCAGGAAAAGCCGAAGAATAGGCTGAGCCCTATCGCCATCATGACCAGCAAGGCCAGCGTGCTGCCGGTAAAGCCGATGGTGTTTTGCAGGGCGCCTTTGAGCAGTTGGCCGATGACCCCGCCAGCACCGCTGGCCGTGGCGCTGGCCGCCGGCAGATCGGTGCCCCAGGAGTAGAAGCGCAGCGCTTCCAGGCCGACCGACCCCAATACGATCAGGCCGAAGCCCAGCCCTTGTTCCCAGCGGACGCGGGGCAGATCATTGGAAGCCTCATCTTCGGCCTGCAGCCCAAACATGCGCGCCAGGCGGCGATAGCCGGCACGCACTCGCTGCGCCAGCAGCACCACCCACCACCAGGCCGAGAAGCCGAAGATCAGCAAGAGGACGTCCGCGACATGGGCGCCGGCCACGCCGCCCATATTGGTGACATCCGTTCCCGGCATGGACGAACGCATCCAGCCCGGATCCTGGCTGCTCCAGGTATATAGGCTGATGCCCAGCCAGACGGCCAGGAAGGCAAACAATATCCAGCGCGCTTCGCGAAACAGCGAAGAAAGACGGCTCTGCAGCGGCGATGGGCCGTTGCGAGTATTCCGTGAAGAACGGGAGGATCGTGTGACCCGCGGCGCGCGGGATTTGGAAACAGGTACGCGAGGCATGGGGGTCATTATAATTGCTGCACTGTTCAACGAATGTAAACCTTGTCAGCCATGTCCACGACCAAACACGCCAAAGTCCTGATCCTGGGTTCAGGCCCTGCCGGTTATACCGCCGCCGTTTACGCCGCCCGCGCCAATCTGCAGCCTATGCTGGTGACCGGCCTGGCCCAGGGCGGCCAGTTGATGACCACGACGGAAGTCGATAACTGGCCCGCCGATCCGCTCGGCGTGCAAGGGCCCGAATTGATGGAGCGGTTCCAGAAACACGCGGAACGTTTCAATACCGAAATTGTTTTCGACCAGATCGACAAGGTCGATTTCAGTACGCGCCCGTTCCGCCTGCATGGCGATAGCGGCACGGATTACACGGCCGATGCGGTCATTCTGGCGACTGGCGCTTCGGCCAAGTACCTGGGCCTGCCGTCGGAGAGCGCTTTCATGGGCCGGGGGGTGTCAGGCTGCGCGACCTGCGATGGTTTCTTTTATAAGAATCAGGATGTGATCGTGGTCGGCGGCGGCAATACGGCTGTCGAAGAAGCGCTGTATCTGTCGAATATTTGCCGCAATGTGACGGTGGTTCACCGCCGCGATACGTTCCGCGCAGAGCCTATTCTGGTGGATAAGCTGATGGAGAAGGTCCGTTCGGGCAATATTTCCCTGAAGCTGTTCCATGAGCTCGATGAGGTGCTGGGCGATGAAAGCGGCGTGACCGGCGTGCAGGTGCGTGATGTGCAGACGGGCCAGCTCAGCAAGCTGGATGTCAGCGGCGCCTTTATTGCGATCGGCCATCATCCGAATACGGATTTGTTCGTCGGCCAATTGCAGATGCAGGATGGCTATATCCTGACGCGCAGCGGGCAGAACGGCCTGGCGACCATGACGTCGGTTCCCGGTGTGTTCGCAGCTGGCGATGTGCAGGACCATGTGTATCGCCAGGCGATTACCAGCGCCGGCACCGGTTGCATGGCAGCCCTGGATGCCCAGCGCTGGCTGGACGATAACGAAGTCCAGAAATGAGCGCCCGCGATAAGCCTTTGAAGGGTGGGCTGGAAGATCTGAAGCGTTTGCATCAGCAGGCGCGCGAGCGCGATGAGCAGCAGTTGGCGCGTCAGCGGCTGGCTGCGCGCCAGCTTGCCGCGGCCCCTGCTGCGCCGGGCGGGCGGGCCGCAGACCGCGCGACCGCCGCTGCCCAGGCGGCAGCCAGGCAGACGGCCCGGCCCGCGTCCGGCAGCCCATCATCCCGGCCAGCCAGCCCGTCTGCCGCGCTTGGCGCGAAACCTGATGCCGCAGCGGAGTTTTACCGGCCGCTGGGTGATGAGGATGATGGCACGCTGCTGTTGCGCAGTATGGCGGGGGTGATGCCTATCCGCCAGGGGCATGATGTCAATACCAGGGTTTACCGGTCCGCCCCCAGTGATGAGCAGTTGCGTAAGCGCCAGGCAGCTGCCGGCGTGGCGACGCTGGAGGAGGCCCATATTCCGGCCCCCGCCGTGTCGGATGAGTATATTGCCGCGCGCCTGATCGAGAACGGTACGGCGTATTTGCGCGCCGGGATGGCGCCCGATACGGTTAAGCGTCTGCGGCGCGGCAAGTGGCCGTTCCGCGCCGAGATCGACTTGCATGGGATGACGGTGGATGCCGCCCGCGCAGCGCTGATTCCTTTTCTGGCCAGCAGCCGTGCGCAGGGGCACCGCGGGGTGCGTGTGATTCACGGTAAGGGTTTGGGTTCGCCTGAGCAGCAGCCTGTGCTGCGCGAGAAGGTGAAGACTTGGCTGGTGCAGTATCCGGAGGTTCAGGCGTTTGCCCAGGGGCGTGAGGCTGATGGCGGCGCAGGGGCAGTGCTGGTGCTGCTGGCCGGGATGGACGGCAGC
Source organism: Kerstersia sp. (assembly GCF_052103615.1). NCBI lineage: Bacteria > Pseudomonadati > Pseudomonadota > Betaproteobacteria > Burkholderiales > Alcaligenaceae > Kerstersia > Kerstersia sp. The sequence continues at coordinate 19,357 of NZ_JBQEKA010000015.1, forward strand.
GACGATTGAGGGGTTCCGGCGGGAGGGTGTGCTGTTCTGGTGCGTTGCGTTGGGTCTGTTGCGCTGGATTCGTTGCCAGGGATCTTTGCTAAGGCCGCGGCAGGGCAAGCCTGAGCGCCGCGGCAGATCGCGTGGTTCCGGCATGGCCGGAACTTCCCGGGTTGGGCGGCGCCAGCGGGGCGGACGCACAACTCGCGAGGCGGACAGTCCACCGGACTGTCCGCAAGCGTCTCGCTCAAACATGTGCGTCCTTGGTTCCCCGCCAGCACCACCCAACCCGGCACGCTCCACTGCCCAGCACCACCTTTCCGCCACGGCGCTGGTTTGGGTGTAGGGCGTTGGGGTGTAGGGGTGTAGGGCGTTTGGGCGTCGGGGCGCGGGCCGGTGAGATAGCGCGTCGCTCCAGGCGAGCCTGGCTGGACGCTGCGTGGCGCTGGCCTGTGGGGTGCCTGCCCAGTATGTAGGGGCGGGTTTTATTTGCTGCTTGTCTGCTGTGCGGCTTGTATTCTGTGCCGTTTGCCCTGTTTGCCCTGTTTGCCGTTTGCGCTGCTTTTGCTTGCCGTTTTTCCGTTTATGTCATTGAGCGGCATGATTCGGCAGGCTGTGGCGCTTGGATGGCAGGCGCTTTGCCTGCCATCTGAGGGTTCGCCTCGCGGCGGTTTTACAGGCCTAGCGCGGCGACGCCGGCGCGGGCGATTTCAACGTCTTCGAATGATTTGACGCCGGAGACGCCAACCGCGCCAACGACATGGCCTTCAACGATGACCGGCACGCCGCCTTCAATCATGCCATCACTCAGCGGGACCGAGCCAAAGGCGGAGCGCCCCTGGTTGATGATGTCTTCAAAGCCTTTGCTTTCACGCCGCCCCATAGCAGCGGTACGGGCTTTTGCAGGCGCCATTTGTGAGGTGAAAGGGGATGCGCGGTCCATGCGCAGCAAACCCAGCAAGTGGCCGCCATCATCTGCAACGGCAATCGTGACCGCCCACTGTTTCTGTTTGGCATGGGCCTGCGCCGCTTCCAGGATCAGCGCTACATCGGACTGTGTCAAAAACGATTTTTGCTGCATAACAGACTCCCTGACTGAAACCATCAATAAAAATGTCGTACGACATGAATGCGGCAATATGGATTGCAGCAGGCTGGCATCATACCCATAAGACTGGAATCGCGTTCAATCTTGGGTTTTCTAGGCGGCAGCCGCAGGATTCCGTGAAACCGGAATGACGGGCGCGTCTTCTAAATGGCTTAGCGGCAGCCCGCCCTACCCGCCATGGCGTGGAAAACGCGCTGTTTTTCCAATGCCTCCAGTTGCCACGGGCTGTTCAAGACAAAAAATAGGACGTTAACGACATAAAGAACGAAATTAATAGAATATGTTCGAATTTTTCGTTAATTCCATTCTTTCATACGTTTATATGCCCGATTTACTGCCGGATTTGCTAAAATCGCCACTCACCGCCTAGCCACCAAGCCGGCGCTGCGTCAGCAGCCCTGCTGCCAAGCTTCCAACGACGCCCATGCACGCTGCCCGCCCCTTCCGTTCAGGCATTACTTCCTTTTTAATGTCTGCGCCGCGCAGTTTCATGGCATGCGGCGTGCTGTTTCTGGCTGGCTGCGCCAGCACCACTCCCCCCCAGCAACAACAAGCACGTCTGATCTCTCTTGAGCAGCAGAGCCATGCTCGCCGCCAACAGGCCGACGATAGCTCGCTGGACGCCCTGATTGCCAGTTATACCGCCAGACAGCGCGATAGCGCTGCCCTGCCGCGCAGCAATCTGGCTTCCGACCGTTACGCCAACCAAGATTCGTCCGATATGGACAATGCGCTGGTCAGCACGGCTCTGGAACACTTGGGCGTACGCTACAAATGGGGCGGTGCCAATCCCGATACCGGTTTCGATTGCAGCGGTCTGGTCGTCTATGCCGCGCGTGAGTCGCTGGGGCTGCAATTGCCTCGCAGCGCCTCCGAGCTGGCCCATGAAGGCAAGGCCGTCGCCCGCGCCGACCTGCAACCCGGCGACCTCGTGTTCTTCAACACGCTGGGCCGCCGCTATTCCCATGTCGGCATTTATGTAGGCGATAACCAGTTCGTGCACGCTCCGAATTCGAAGGGCGTCGTGCGTATTGAAAGCCTGGATATCCGCTACTGGAGCAAACGCTTCAACGGCGCCCGCCGCCTGTCGGCGGCTGCCAGCTAAGCTGCGGCGTCGTTTCCTGTCTTTTCTGCCTGGCGCCGGTTCTAACTGGCGCTTTTTTTGTGCAGCGTTTTTTTGTGCAGCGTTTTTTTATCCGGCCTTTTTTGTCTGAGTTTTTGTCCGGCTGTTTTCAGACCTTGTCTGCCTGGCCTGTTCAAACGGGCAATCTCTGATCTGATTTCCGGGAATACAACGCAAGCCGCGCTGACTGCTCGCATACCCGGCCCTCATATCCGACCTTCATGCCCGGCTGGCATACACGCCCCGCACAGCCAGCCTCTCCTCCCGCCCATCCCCCACAGCCAGCCTTGTGCGCTGACATGAACCGCACGCGCGTTCAGGGTATTTATGGCGTCCGCGGCATTCCGCCTGCTTATCCCGTACACATACCCTGAGCTGGCGACACCGCGCTGCCTATCCAGGCGCGGCGCCTATTCCTGGCGCAGTCTGGCACCAGCTTGCTGCCCCGCTCCTGCCCTGCTCCTGCCCTGCTCCTGCCCTCTGCGCCTGCCCTCTGCGCCTGCCCTGCGCCTGCCCTGCGCCTGCTCCTGCGCCTGCGCCTGCTCCTGCTCCTGCTCCTGCTCCTGCTCCTGCACGAACATTTTTACGCAAACGCGGCCTGGCAACAGAAAGTGCTGGCCCAAAAAAAGCCCGTTCGGGGAAATCGCTGAAAACGATTTACCCGAGCGGGCGCTGCATGATTTTTTCCTGATGCGGTCTGCCCTTGCAGGCACCGCCTAGATGCTATGAGGAAAAAAATCTTCAGCAGGAAGAACAGAGGCCGCACTGGTCCAGTGCCTGCTTCATGCTGCAAACGGAACGGCGGCAGGCCACAACCCGGACACCGCTGCGCATGGCCGCGCTGCGGAAGGTTTTCATGACATTGTGGCCAAGGAAATCAGTCAACAGAATGACCAACTCCGTGCCTGACGGCAGTTGCAGGGTCTTTTTCTGATGGGAGGGGTCACGGCCACTGATGTGGTGCGTGATGGCGATATTGTGGCCTTTCAGCAGATCCGGGATATTGCCCAGACGGTCTGCCCCGACGACGACGGCACTCAGTGATTGCGACATGGTTTTCCTCATAGCATCGTTACGATAGATGTAATGATAGTGATTCCTATTTGGAATGCAATAGTAAAAAAGTCGGGTATGCAGGAATATATTTCTATGCAAGCAATCCGATTGTTAGATTTTCACTATGAAGCCCACAGGCACTGCCCTCTCAGGCCTGTTTACCACCCTGCTTTTCACTGCGCCGCATCAAAAAAGCCGGCAGCCGCTTCCTGATTGAAAACGGGCTGCCGGCCTGATTGCCTATCCTGTTGCCGCCCAGGCCGCGCCTGGCGCTTACCAGGCAGGCCATATGGCTGTCTGGCGCTTATTCCGGCGCGATATCGCCACCGTGCTCCATGATGGCCTGCTGCACGACTTCACGCGTCAGCTGCGGCGCAGCCATTTCCAGGAAGGTATAGACGTAGTCGCGCAGGAATACCCCGGCCTTCACGCCGATACGCGTGGTGTGGGTGCCGAACAGACGCCCCACAGGCAGCCCGACCAGCCCGGCATCGCGCCGCGGGTCATAGGCAACACCGGCAATGATCCCGATGCCCATGCCCACATCCACATAGGTCTTGATCACATCGGCATCAATGGCTTCGAGCACGATATCCGGGTGGATACGCTGCGCGGCAAAAGCATCGTCCATGGCGGTTCTGCCCGAAAACGCCCGGTCGTAAGTCACGATGGGGTATTCGGCCAACTGCTCCAGCGAAAGTTTCTTGACTGCGCTGGAACGCAGATCCGCCAGCGGATGATCGGGGCGCACCACCACCACGTGTTCCCAGGTGTAGCAAGGCAAAGTCACCAGGCCCGGTGTCAGGGCCAGCGATTCCGTTGCGATGGCCAGATCGGCCTGGCCGTGCAGCACCATTTCCGCCAATTGGCGCGGGCTGCCTTCTGCCAGCGACAGATGCACTTTGGGAAAACGCTGCCGGAAAGCCGGGATCACCTTGGGCAGCATGTAGCGTGCCTGGGTATGGGTACAGGCGATGGTCAACCCGCCTTCATCGCGCCGCGCATATTCGTCGCTGACCTTTTTCAGGTTATCGACTTCCAGCATGATGCGGTCAATCACCTGCGACACCGCCAAGCCAGGCCGTGTGAGGCCCTTGATGCGCTTGCCGTGGCGCTCGAAGATTTTGATCCCGAGTTCATCCTCGAATTCCAGGATGGCCTTGGAGACCCCCGGCTGCGAGGTGTACAGCATCCTGGCGGCTTCAGTCAGATTGAAGTCGCGACGGATGGTTTCCCGGACAAAACGAAATTGCTGCAGGTTCATGGTGTGGCTACCTCGACATCGTAGCAACCGATTGTAGGGAATAAGGGGAGCAAAGCTTATAAATAATGCACATAAGCTATTGCCTATAGGCATAAGCTACTTCCCTGCGGCAAGCTTTGTCCACCCCCAGCCTATACGGCAAGCCGCCTTAGCAGCGCCAGCCATGGCTGATCTGTCGTTTTCTAAGCTGCCTATGCGGCAGGCCACAGGGTGAAGAGGCTCAACACGCGGTTGCCTCTTTTCTAAGCTGCCTATGCGGCGGGTCACATTTCTCTACGGGGCAGGCTCAAACTAAGCGCTGGCCCCGCTGCCGGTCTATCCGCTCCCCCAGGCCAGCCCCCTGCCCCGCAGCATGCCTTCCGGTTATGCAGCCGGCACGCTGGGCGCCTGTTTGGGTGCCTTGATGCGCATGCGGATATAGAACAGCCAGGCGGTCAGCAAGGCGAATACGGCATGCACTGCCCACACCCCGATCCCGAACGACAGGCTGCCTGAACCGATCCAGCTGCGCGACAGATTGATCAGGTTCATATACAGCAAGGCAATCAGGCCAGCCAGCAGCAGGTCCCCCGACCGCCCCAGGCGCGGGTTCACCGCCCCCAGCGGAATCGCCAGCAGCGCCAGATTCAATGCCGCCAAAGGCAGGGCCAGACGCCACATGATCTGCGCCCGCGAACGGTCGGTGCCATCTTGCAGCAAGGCGCCCAAGGGGCGTGCCTTGACGACGTTCTCGGCTTCCAGACGCGCCTGTTTGAGCGCCTCTTCGCCGCCACGGCTTTCCAGGCGAGCGCCGTAACGCTCGAACTCGGCCATGCGGAACTCCGGCGTGCCCGGCTTGAAATCGTAGCGGTAGCCTTCGCCCAGCACCAGGAAACGGTCGCCATTGTCCTGGGTTTCAATGCGCACCCCATCCGCCGAGACCACGCTGAGCCAGTCGTCCTCGTTCATGCGCAGGAATACGGTGCCCAGCTCGTCTTCTGGCGTCCGGGGCTCTTCGGCAAAGAATACCCGGGCGCCCCCGCTGGTTTCCAGGAACTGGCCAGCCGAGACTTTGGAAAGATCCGAGCGCTGTTCATAGCGCTGGCGGTATTCCGCAATTTGCCGGTATGCCCAGGGCGATGCCTGCAAGGTCAGCACGGCGATCAGAATGGCTGTCGGAATTGCGCAACGCAATACCGGCCGCAGCCAATCCAGCAGCGACAGCCCGCTGGCAAACCAGACAACCATTTCCGATTCGCGGTAATTGCGCGTCACGGTCGTCAGTACCGCGATGAACAGCGATACGGACAGCACGACAGGCAAGGCCGTGATAGTGGAAAACGCGGCCAGACCGAGGACAACATCGGCGCCGATGGAGCCGCTGGCGGCATCGCCCAGCAGGCGGATGAGCAGCACGCTCAGCCAGACAATGACGAGCGTGGAGAACACCACGCCTGCATGGCTGGTGATCTCGCCCACCACGGATTTCTTGAACAGGGACATGAAGATGCAAATTGCGGGATAATCGTTGCGTTCCTTATTGAATGCAACGGGAAATCCTCATGGAATTTAGCACACAGTCAACCGTGTCGCTGCACCGGATTAAAAGTGCCGCATTGGCCGTCGGCGTTTATGCCGATGGCTCGCTGACGCCAGACGCGCAGGCGCTGGACCGCGCCAGCCAGGGGCTGATTGCCGATGTCGTCAAACAGGACTTCCGCGCCAGCGCTGGCGCCACCCTGACGCTGCATCGCGTGGCAGGCATTACCGCCAGCCGCATCATCCTGGTCGGCCTGGGCCAAGCCGCGGATTACACCGCGGCAGCACATGCCAAAGCCGAGCGCGGCCTGGCAGCCGCCCTCGCGCAATTGTCCCTGTCTGATGCCGCCTCGACATTGGCCACCCTGCCCACCACTGACGCCAGCACGCTGCAAAGCCGTGCGCGCCAGGCGGCCCAGGCCGCCATCAGCGCAGGCTACCGCTACGACGCCACGCTGAGCAAAAAAGAGGATAAAGCCCCCTCAGGCCCGAAAAAACTCACGCTTATCGTTGCCCGCAATGAAGCCGCCGAAGCCCAACGCGGCCTGGCTGAAGGTGCCGCCATCGCCAACGGCATGGCCCTGACCCGCACCCTGGGCAACCTGCCGGGCAACGTCTGCACGCCGAGCTACCTGGCGGATGAAGCCAAGAAACTGGCCAGCAGCTATGACACCATCAAGGTTCAGATCCTTGAGCGCAAGCAGATCGAAGCCCTGAAAATGGGTTCATTCCTTTCCGTGGCCAAGGGCTCAGCCGAGCCGCCGCGCTTCATCATCCTGCAATACAAACCGGCAAAGGCCGCCAAAGGGAAAGCCAAAGCAGCCCAACCCATCGTGCTGGTCGGCAAGGGCATCACCTTTGACGCTGGCGGCATTTCCATCAAGCCTGCCGCCACCATGGACGAGATGAAATACGACATGGGCGGCGCAGCCAGCGTGCTGGGCACCTTCCGCGCCATCGCCGAACTCGGCCTGGAACGTGAAGTCGTCGGCCTGATTCCCTCTTGCGAAAACCTGCCCAGCGGCACTGCCAACAAACCTGGCGATGTCGTCACCAGCATGTCCGGCCTCACCATCGAAATCCTCAACACCGACGCAGAAGGCCGTCTGGTGCTGTGCGATGCCCTGACCTACGCGGAACGCTTCAAACCGGCAGCTGTGATTGATATCGCCACGCTGACAGGCGCTTGCGTTGTCGCGCTGGGCCATGTCAACAGCGGTTTGTTCTCGACCGATGACACGCTGGCCCAGGCTCTTCTGGACGCCGGGCGCGCCGCCCAGGACACCGCCTGGCGCATGCCGCTGGAAGATGCTTACCAGGAACAGCTGAAATCCAACTTCGCGGATCTCGCGAACATCGGCGGCCCTCCTGCCGGTTCGGTGACAGCCGCCTGCTTCCTGTCCCGCTTCACCCAGGCGTATTCCTGGGCGCACCTGGACATCGCCGGCACGGCCTGGCGCGGCGGCAAGGACAAGGGCAGCACTGGCCGGCCTGTCCCTCTGCTGGTGCAGTACCTGCTGAGCCAGCAGGCCTGAGCCTGAAGCATGGCGCGTATCGACTTCGCCTTCGGCGCAGCCGACCGCCTGCTGGCGGCTTGCCAGACTGTCCACCGACAGTATCTGGCAGGCCGCCAGTTGCTGGTCTTCTGCAGCGACACGCAAAGGCTGCAGGCCTTTGACCGCCTGCTCTGGACCTTCGATGACATTTCCTTCGTCCCGCATGTCGCCATCAACGACCCTCTGGCCGCCCAAACGCCTGTGCTGCTGACCCGCAGCCAGCCGGTTCCGCCGCCAGTCTCAGCGGAAAGCTGGCTGATCAATCTGGATGATGACTGCCCGCAGGAATATGGCCATTATGTCCGTATCCTGGAATTCGTCTCGGCCAGCGACACAGACCGCCAGACTGCACGGCTGCGCTGGCGCCGTTACCAGGACGACGGACACGACCTGAAGGCCCATGACCTTTCCCAGCGCTAACCTGGCTGCCTGCCTTGGCCGGCGCCACGGGCAACCCGCGCCGCGCTGGGCACAGGCTGCCGCCGGAAGCCGCCATTCTTGCCTTCGCCTCTTGCGCCAGATACTGACAGGCGCGGGGCGCTCCGTCAGCCCTGAGCAACAATCTGCCATGCGGGCGTTAGCGCCACAGGCAGAGAAGTTGAATTTTCAGGGAACTGTAAGCTATGCTATGTGTCTGAATTTGCGTCCGGGCATTCCATGCCCCGCACCCGGAACCCTATAGGAGCCGTCATGAATACCCAACGACCTTCCCCCTTTAATCGCTCGGCCAGCGCCCCAGGCGAGGTCGTGCGCAACCGCGTCTTGCGCAATACTTACTGGCTGCTGGCGCTATCGCTGATCCCCACCGTGCTCGGTGCGGCGCTGGGCCTGTCGATGAACTTCGGCGCCATGACCGCCGGCAGCCCTGGCTTGACCGCCATCTTGTTCCTGGCTGGCGCCTTCGGTCTGATGTATATGATCGAACGCAACAAAAACAACAGCCTGGGCGTGATTCTGCTACTGGCCTTCACCTTCTTCATGGGCCTGATGCTCTCCCGTCTGCTGGGCTTTGTGCTTGGCATGAGCAATGGCGCCCAGCTGGTCATGACTGCCTTCGGCGGCACGGCGATTGTGTTTGGCACCATGGCAACGCTGGCCACGACCATCAAGCGTGATCTGTCCGGCATGCAGAAATGGCTGTTCACCGGCGCCATCGTGATTCTGGTCGCCGCGCTGGCCAATATCTTCCTGCAAATGCCAGCCATGATGCTCACCATCTCGGTGCTGGCCGTCGTAATTTTCTCGGCCTTCATGCTGGTAGATCTGCAACGCGTTATCAATGGCGGCGAAACCAATTACGTTTCCGCCACCCTGGCCATCTACCTGGACGTTTACAACGTCTTTTCCAACCTGCTGGCCATTCTTGGCATCGCAGGCGGCAGCCGCGACTAACCGCCTGCCATCGGGCCGGGCGCCTGCAAGGGCCCGGGCCTGCCGCAGGCAAGCTTAAGTCAAAGCGTATTACCCCTTTTGCGTATTACCCCCCTGTATCCTGCCCGGCCCATCAGGCCTGCGGCAGGATTTTTTTTGCCTGCCGCCGACGTGCCTATCCAAGATGGCGGCCTGGGCCACGCTCAATTACGCAAGGGCTTTCCTGTCTTCAGGGTATGCGCAATCCGCGCCTGGGTTTCCGGCGTGCGCAGCAACTCGATAAAGACACGGCGCTCTGCGGCCAGCATCTGCGCAACCGGCGCCAGCGTTCCGCTTTCAGGCTGACCGCCGCACAGCACCGTGGCCGCTCCCAGCGCAACACGGTAATCGTGTTTGCTGATACGCCCGGCCTCGCGCTGAATGCTCAGCTCGGTTTCCAGCATATCCAGCCCCGCCTGGCCGGCGACAGGCAGCATCGCGTAGCGCGGCGGCGGCGCATACCCGGATTCCGCCAGCCCGCGGGCCGCCTTGATGCCCGAGTACAGTAATTCTCCCGGATGGAACAGGACGGTATCGCCATAACGGGCATAGCCCAGGGCCTGCGCCTCCCAGGCGCTGCGCGACGTGCGCGCCCGGGCCATATTCTGGAACAGCGGGCGCAGATGGGGCAGGATGGTTCCTGTCGCATCTGCCGTAGCGGCCAGCAAAGCCGCCCGTTGGGCGACATAAACGCACCCGCCGCCTGCGGGTATCAGGCCCACGCCCGTTTCCACCAGCCCGATGGACGTTTCCAATGCCAGCACTCGCCGTGCCGCATGCACGGCGAACTCGCACCCGCCCCCTAAGGCCATTCCTTCCACCGCCGCAACAGCGGGAACCTGCGCATACTGCAAAGCCTGAGAAACCTGCTGGAAACGCTGCAATATGCCATCCACGGCATCGAACTGCCCATTTTGCGCCGCCGCCAGCAACTGCTTCAGATCGGCGCCAACGGAAAACGGTGCCGGATGCCATAACACCAGGCCATCAAAATCCCGCTCGGCGCGTGCAATGGCTTGCAACAAACCGTCCAGCACCTCTTCGCCCACCGCGTGCACGCGCCCTTTGAAAGACACCACGGCAATGCGGGCATCCACCTCATCCAGACTCCAGAGACTCACACCGTCATTTTCCCAATGCAGACGGCGGTTCACTGCCGTGGTCTCGCCGACCAGCAACTCCGGCGCGCACTGGCGCCGATAGACCGGCAAAGCGCTGCGCGGATGCAGGCGGCCATCCCCTGCCCCATAAGACCCTTCGGCCTGGTGCACGCCCTGGCGCGACGAGGCCAAAGCCCAGTCAGGCAAAGGCGCATCCACCAGCGCCCGGCCGGCGGCAATATCAGCCGCAATCGCCTGAGCGGTGGCTTGCCAATCACTTTGCTGCCAGGTTTCGAACGGCCCCTGGGCCCAGGCAAACCCCCAACGCAGCGTCAGATCAAGATCCCGCGCGCAGTGCGCCACCTCTGCCAGATGATAGGCACTGTAATGGAAGACATCCCGGAAGATATTCCAGAGAAAACGCGCCTGAGGATCATCGCTCTCGCGCAGCGCGCGCATGCGCTCGGCCGGGTCGGCCAGTTTCAGAATGCTGGCCAGCGCCGCCGACATGCTGCCCGCGCCGTCACGGTACTTGCCGCTGAGCGTATCAAGCACCTGAATCACCCGGCCTTCCTTGCGATACACCCCAGCGCCTGACTTCTGCCCCAGCGCACCTTGCCGTATCAAAGCCTGCATCCAGGCCGGCAACTGAAAGTAGCGGTGCCAGGGGTCCGATGGCAGATACTCGGCCATCGTCGCCACCACATGGGAAAACGTATCCAGGCCGATCACATCAGCCGTACGGTAAGTCGCGCTCTTGGGGCGGCCGATGGCAGGCCCGGTAATGGCATCGACTTCATCAGGGGCCAAACCCATGGCTTCTGCATGATGCAAAGCCGCCAGCATCGCGAAAATACCAATCCGGTTGCCGATGAAATTCGGCGTATCCAGGGCACGCACCACACCCTTGCCCAGCCGGCTGGTCAGCCAAGACTCCAAAGCATCCATCACGCCTGCATCAGTATCACGCGCGGCGATCAGCTCCACCAAACGCATATACCGCGGGGGATTGAAAAAATGCACCCCGCAAAAACGGGCACGCAAGGCGGCGGGCACCGCATCGGCCAGCGTATTGATGGACAAGCCGGAAGTATTCGTGGCAAACACGGCATGCCCCGGCACATGCGGCGCCACCCGGTGATACAAATCCCGTTTCCAGTCCAGACGCTCGGCAATCGCCTCCACCACCAGATCACAAGCTGCCAGAGCCGGCAAATCATCATCATAATTGGCAGGCTGAATCAGCCCGGCGCGCGTGGCCTCGGCCAGCGGCGCCGGCTGCTGGCGCGCCAGATTCTCAATCGCCCGGGCCGCCGTCCCGCTACGCTCCCCGTCCTTGGCCGTCAGGTCATACAGCAGCACCGGAATCCCCGCATTCGCAAAATGCGCCGCAATCTGCGCCCCCATCACACCGGCGCCCAGCACCGCAACCTGTTTGACCATGAGCTTATCCAAGCGAATCTCCTGTTGACGGATTGAGCCGGCCGCCACACGCCAGCGCGGTCATCCGCCCAGCATAGCACTGGGCCGGAATGATGTACTGCGTTGCAACACGATCCATGCCGCGTTAATGACGATACCAAAACAGAAGCGGACGGCAGGCAAGGGAAGGACGGGTGCGAGGTAGCCAATTGGATTGGTTGAGCTGGCTATGCGGCAGGCCACTGCCCTGGGCGCTGGCCCTGTTGGTTGAATCTTTTCTAAGCTGCCTATGCGGCAGGCCACATTGGCGACCTGGCCGACACCATCAACTATCTTTTCTAAGCTGCCTATGCGGCAGGCCACGTATCTAGCGTAGCTATCCGCGAGGCGGTGATTTTCTAAGCTGCCTATGCGGCAGGCCACGCTGATGATGTCGCCTTCGCAGTGGTCGATCATTTCTAAGCTGCCTATGCGGCAGGCCACCACAGATCAGATGACGCGTGATGCGCTTGATGTTTCTAAGCTGCCTATGCGGCAGGCCACTGCTGACCCATTACTTGCTGCCCGGTGGGCTATTTCTAAGCTGCCTATGCGGCAGGCCACGTACATCTTCTAAACAACAACTTGGGCAGTACTTTCTAAGCTGCCTATGCGGCAGGCCACTCATACACCGGCTGCTGTCTTGTCCGCCTTTCTTTCTAAGCTGCCTATGCGGCAGGCCACTTTCGTGGGATGGTTGCTTGGTGCAAATTTGTTTTCTAAGCTGCCTATGCGGCAGGCCACCAGGGCCAGGATGGCCAGGGCGCAGATGGAAATTTCTAAGCTGCCTATGCGGCAGGCCACCCGCTGGCAACATGAACGGAGCATCAGTAGAATTTCTAAGCTGCCTATGCGGCAGGCCACCCGACCTTCCGGGGGAGCGGGGTTTATCCCGTTTTCTAAGCTGCCTATGCGGCAGGCCACAGGGATGCCGCCATTGCTGCGGCTGACTCTGCTTTCTAAGCTGCCTATGCGGCAGGCCACAGTATGTGTGCCAGTTCACGGACATGTACACATTTCTAAGCTGCCTATGCGGCAGGCCACCCATCACCTGCTTTACAACCAGATCGCCGAGCTTTCTAAGCTGCCTATGCGGCAGGCCACCTCGTGCCTTTTGCTGCCAGCTCTTTTTCCAATTTCTAAGCTGCCTATGCGGCAGGCCACGATTGAGCGTGCTGCAAGCGTCTATACGAGATTTTCTAAGCTGCCTATGCGGCAGGCCACACCATAACGGTGACTTGGTGAAGCTTCCTTCTTTTCTAAGCTGCCTATGCGGCAGGCCACGCCTCCTCACGCTGCTTGGGAGTCAACACCTTTTTCTAAGCTGCCTATGCGGCAGGCCACGTTGCAGCTTTGCGTAATGCCCCTATTGACAATTTCTAAGCTGCCTATGCGGCAGGCCACCAGAGCCAGCACCTTTACCGTGACTTCGCCCTTTTCTAAGCTGCCTATGCGGCAGGCCACAGTCTGTCGCGATGCGCGTGACGCGCAGCCGTTTTCTAAGCTGCCTATGCGGCAGGCCACAGTAGGCAATATGAACGGAGCATCGGTAGAAGTTTCTAAGCTGCCTATGCGGCAGGCCACCTGGGCGTCAATGGCGTGATGCAACTGCACGATTTCTAAGCTGCCTATGCGGCAGGCCACACAACCCAGGCGTCCGGGGCTGTTGCGCTTTCTTTCTAAGCTGCCTATGCGGCAGGCCACAACAATCGTATTCATACACGGCTGATGTTTCTTTTCTAAGCTGCCTATGCGGCAGGCCACTTGTCAGCGATGTTCTGCTGCCCCAGCCGCTATTTCTAAGCTGCCTATGCGGCAGGCCACCATTTTTGGGAGAAAGGCACCGCTTCGGCTAATTTCTAAGCTGCCTATGCGGCAGGCCACTGTATGAACGATGTAGCGAAATGCGGCAGATATTTCTAAGCTGCCTATGCGGCAGGCCACAGCCAGGCCATGCAGGACGAAGCCCTGGCGCATTTCTAAGCTGCCTATGCGGCAGGCCACCCCAGGCGGCTGCTGCAGCGGGACTGGCTGGATTTCTAAGCTGCCTATGCGGCAGGCCACTGGAGAAGAGGTCGAAGAAGGCGCGAGCCGGCTTTCTAAGCTGCCTATGCGGCAGGCCACGATGAGCATGTTCGATGACTTAATCCCACAAATTTCTAAGCTGCCTATGCGGCAGGCCACCCTGTCTTGGCCAGGTTCATTTCTCGCGTGATTTTCTAAGCTGCCTATGCGGCAGGCCACTACACCGCCAATGGATTTGACCTGCAACGACTTTTCTAAGCTGCCTATGCGGCAGGCCACCACAGCGATAACGGCATTGCCGAGTTCTTCCCTTTCTAAGCTGCCTATGCGGCAGGCCACGTGACAAGCCAAGGCGGGGGCGCGGGCCAGTCTTTCTAAGCTGCCTATGCGGCAGGCCACATTGCATTCCCGGTCATGCCCTCCGTATTGTTTTTCTAAGCTGCCTATGCGGCAGGCCACCATGATATTCAGGGTTATGCAAAGCTGGTGGATTTCTAAGCTGCCTATGCGGCAGGCCACATCCCTAGTAAGGTCGTCGCCATTCTTATCAATTTCTAAGCTGCCTATGCGGCAGGCCACGCGGCGAGGTTAAGGTATCTTTGCGAGCAGACTTTCTAAGCTGCCTATGCGGCAGGCCACTAGATTTTATATGTTCTATGTACCTGATTATTAAAGAACAACCCTGCCATTTCTGCTGTGGACCCAAATTTTGGGTCACACAGCAGGCCTTTGTTTTCAAAGGAAATTTTTAAGCGGCAGAAAAAAGGGTCAAAACCAGGGAATTGTTGCGGATGGGCTCAGGCCATAAGTATTGAAGGTGCCCGACTGCGCTCTGGCGCAAGGTTCACTCAATGTCAGGAAGAGATGAAAGAACTGTCCCGTGCTGCTGCTGCGAACCTGCAAAAATGGCAAATCAGGTTGGCGCTCAATACTGTCAGGTATCGCTGCTGCGGCCTGCTCTGCCGTTTCCCCCTTGCGCTTCATACGGCGGCGGCGAAGCCGTTCCGCGTTGGTTTTGAACTGCTGCCGCCAAACATTGCGGAACTCACTTGTCTGCGGCACAGGCAATACATCGCTGTGCTGCATATGATCCCGCATGCCCCGCAGCCAATCCAGCGCCCACAGTTTCTTCAAGCCCTGTTCCGTGCCATGCAAACGCATGAGCTCTCCCAACGCCCGGGGCTGCAAGCAGTAACCTGGAAAGCTCACCCCGATCTCACCGCCGCCAAGCTGAACCAATGCACGATGCAGTTTGGCGTACAGCGCGTTCATGAGATGGGACTGGCTGAATTCCGGATCAGGCAGCAAACGAATGTCCACATAGTGGGTAGTCATGCCATGCTCCCCATTCAGTTCCCCGCGTCACCGAAGACACCGCCACGAATCAGGACCGCCATGACAAAATGCTGTTGTTCCTCGGATTCGATTTTGTCTTTCAGAATCCAGTCGTCCAGCAAGTTGTAGAAGTCTTGTTTCTGTTTAGGCTGACGATAGGCCTTGCCTTGGGTCGTGACCGAACCATAGGGTTCAACGGCAATCGGCCCCATTTCTGTGGCGCCGTCATACCAGTCGTCAATCGTCCGGATCGCATTACCCAGTTTTTGCGAGTGCATGCCCGCGACCTTATTGACTTCATACAGCGTTTTGCTCTTGTCTCTGCGGCCAAGATCCAGCACCAGTTCCTGCGAAGGAAAAACTTCCTGCCCAGCGCCCATGCGGACAAAAGCCGTGATCTGCAGCAGAACGTGCTGATCTCCCGCCAGGCCTTTCGCAATCAAGAGCGCCAGTTCATCCCGCTTTGCCTGCTCAGCCCCTGCATCGAAATTGCGCAAGCCCAATTGCAAGGCATCGAACTGCCAGGATTTCACTGGCAGGCCTTTTTCGATTTGCGCTACGTTGACTTGCACCTGCTCCGCCCCGACCCGGTTACGCCATAAAAAGCGGCCATTGGCCAGGTTGTGCGCATAACGCTTGGCCAACTCGCCAAAGCCGTGTGTTTGCACATACGATGCTACGGTACTCAGCAGTTTGGCTTCATAGTCAACATTGTTGCAGGCCGAAGGTTTGCCCGCCCCCGACAACACCCGCAAGGTAAAGCTGACTTTGAGGGTGTCAGCATCCGCAGGCAAGGTGGCCACGTCCACCGTCTGCAGATTAGGGTTCTCGATTGCGGCATCCAGCTTGGCCGGATCCTGATCTTTCGCTTTCAAGCGATTGGAAATCGTGCCGCGTACAGCTTTTTCCCGTAATGCTACCGGCAACCAAGCCCCAGGCTGAGCCTGCTCATCCCACCGTCCGGAATGAAACAGCGCATCGGAAGGATCAAGTTTGCGTTCAAAAGCCAGTACCGAAGCAGTTTTCAAAGACATGGAAATTCCTTTCAGGTCAAATTGATACGTTTCAATGATTTGAATGTTCGGTCTCGGCGCTGGCGTCCAATTCCGCGTCTATCTCAACCATAGGACGATAGCCATTGCAACAGCGGTATCGTCCGGCGTCAGCCTGAGTATCCGCCCACCAAAGCAGATCCGTGATATCGGCCAGGCGATGCGGACTCACCCATTGCCCCAGGGAATACAAGCTTTCTACAAAACGGAAGGGGGTTTTGTTGTCCCGCGCGTGCCCGACCTGCCCGCCCTGATACAGCTCGGACAAGGCGCCGTAACCAACCGGAATCGGTACCAGCCAGCCTGCCCCCTGCGGCCTGTCATGCTGCCAGCTGACCTTGCCGTTTTCTTTCTTGCCGTTTTCTTTCTTGCCGTTTTCTTCCTTGTTGCTGCGCCAGTTGAAGCGCGCCAGGTCCAGCCAGGCATCAAGTATCGTGGCATCGGCCTGATGCGCCTGCAATTGCAGCAAGCGCTGCTGCAGCAAATCATCACGGCTGACCAGCGCAAACCCAGGCAGCCAGCGGCGGCGCAACAAGCGAAACTGTTCGGCACGCGCTTCCATCTGCTCTGGCACCGGCAGCAATGCCGGCGTGATGGAATGCCCGGGTTCAGGCAAATGATGCACGACCGAGCCGCCAGCGATGCGCATCACCGACAGCATATTGCGTATCGTCCAGGCCAGTTCCTGCTGTTTTTCCTTGCCTTGGTACAACACATTATTGCTATCGCCGATGTCGCCGCCATCCACCTGGAAAACAAGCGTGATATCCAGGTGAATTCGGCCTTCCTCTACAATGGCTGCAGTGCTGCCGTCTTTATCCACCGGATTGCGGCTCAAGCGAAATGTCTTGACGTAACCATCATGCACCTGTTCTTCATGCCAATGGCAGATCACACCCACTTTTTCCAGAACCAAAGGAATATTGGCCGCTGCCATTTTTCTTTCGAGTGCCCACATCAGCCCCAGAAAAGCTGTCATGGCAGGAAAGCCATGTGTCAGGGGACTGGAAATGGCATTCGCATTCTGGATGCGCAAATGCGGCAAGACCAGCCAGCCCTTGCCTGCCAGCGTATGACGAAAATCAGTCATGTCTGGCCTCCCTTACGCGTCGGGATATAGCGCGGCGCATTCTGCTCCACACGCAAACGATGCAGGCTTTGCGCCCAGCCATCCGTGCTTTCATCCACTAACAGCTCCTTTTTCCATTCACGCAACTCGACATCGCCTACCCGTAATTCTTTTTCCAGATGGGTGTTGAGCCAACTGCCGAAACGATGGCCGATTTGCGCAGGCCAATCCATGAACATCCACTCCGACCGAAATCCGGCATCTGTTTCCGCACGTTTGGGATCCAGCCAGAGCTGCTCGGGCAATGCCAGTTCACAACGCCGGTCTGCCGTCCAGCCCGCCGGCCAGCCGCGCTGCAACTCACCCGCCAGCGTCACCAGCTCGTCAATCAGCGTGGAAACATAGGCCTCGACCCGGTTACGTGTGGCGGCATTGGCTGGCGGATCGCTTTTCAGGAATTTCAGGAATGCCCTGACTGTGGGCCTCACGCCTTCGCGAGCCATCAGCATGTGCTCGAAAATGGAGCGCAGCCCCCAAGGCTGGCGCAGCGCGCGCGACTGCCATTGCGGCGGCAGCGACGCCAGCAGATAATTATTTCCGCCGCGTTCACTGTTGAGCTGACTGATATTTTGCGGTTTCGTGCCGCCAAGCTTCTGCACCGCCAGGCTAGGGTAATCATGCAAGACACCCTCATGCGCCTTGCCCTCCCGGCGCGCGGCGCGCGCTGCTTTATTGGCCTCGCCGAAACGATCTTCCTGCACTTGGGCATATACCCTGTGCACCAGCGACGTCGGATATAGCGGCGCCAGCAGGTGATATTGTCCATCGTCCGTTGCATCGTCGGCCGCCAGCCAGTAAAGCTGTTTGGCGCGGGCATGACTGCTGAGTTCGTTTTCCCGCGGCCGGGTCAGGCTGGTAAACGCTGACTGCCATTGTTTGGCGATGGCTGGATCCGGATGCAATGCCGCCATGACAGCAGCATCGTCATCCAGCAGCCAATCCAGCACGAGACGCCCATCCACCAGAATTCTAAGAAACTTATAGACATCCAGCGCAGCGGCATTGCCGACGACATCCGCAGAAAAATCCCGCATCAAAACGTGGCTGCCCACCAAAAGATGCTCAGGCAGCTGGGACGGAATGCAATACAGATTCGTGCCCCGGGCATCCGGGTGAATAGGTTTCAGGGAGTGCGTGACGGCTTGAATTTGCCTGACCCGGCGTGCCGCATCTTCCAGCCACCGTTCTGACTGGAATTGAGCTATCCATTCATTGCGCTTGGGATCGTCATCCGCAAGTTTGTCAACCTTGGCTTGCAGGCGATCCTGCAAGAACATCTGAATAGCGGCACGCGCGCGTTGTGTCCGCCCTGCTTTATCGCTTGCTGACAAGACCGCTCCTTTTTCAAAAAGCAGAAAAAAGATAAAATGCCTGTGCAGCATGAATGCCGCACAGGGAATGGTTTAGGCCGGTATCCGGCCTACACTAATAAGATTCGATGTAAGCCAAACATCTGTTTTCATCCTTGTGGCCCGTATCCTACGGTTGGCTAGCCTGACGTCTAGTGCTGCAAGGCTTCCTCTTGTCGGAGAGGAAGAACAAAAAATATTGAACCACTGTTTTTTTTATTTTTATATATTTAAATAAAAATAATATAGTGAGAATGCTATAGTCATCAATAGGAGTTGTCAACTGCCGCTAGGCAGCTTAGCAAACTGTTTTTTTCCGTTTGATATAAACTCCGCTGCCGCACAGGCAGTCTCACTTTTTGTTCGCAAAACCCAACCAGGGGTGCCAATACCATCCCTGGTTGTTATCCCTATTCACACGCAAGCTGACGGTCGCGAACTTTTCGGCAAATGCTCTCAAGGGCAAATCCATATCTTCGGCCTGGGCCCGCATGGCTGCCATCAGGTCTGCGTCGCCCCAAAAGCTGATCTGCGCGTGAGTCACCCTTTCCTGCTCGATCCGGGTATTGCGGTCTTCCCATTCGTCATAGCCGCGCTCCCACTTTTGCTTTCCTTCAACCACGCGAAACAGGCGGTAATCGTCTTCGTCCTCGGTCGGCAAAAGCACTAGTTCCTCTTGTTGCTGCGTTTCCTGGCGGAATGGCTGCGCCTGCTGCATCGCCGCCGTCAGACTCAGTTTTCCATCCAGCCAGAAGCTGCTGGCATTCAGATGCGCGACACCGGGCGCCGAGACACGCGATACAGCCACCGGCGCCGCGGCGGCCTGACGCGCCAAACGGTTGCGACGAACCGGCGCCTCGCCGCCACCCCTAGCGTCCATCCCTATGCCTGCCGGCAACATTTGCTGCGCTATCCGCTCGTGTTCCAGATCAACGAGATTGCCCTCCACTTGTCGCGCCGCTACAGGCCTGGGCAGAATACGCAACCGCGCATCCACAGGCATCTGCAGCTCGGCATCCAGCCACGGCGCCAGCAAAGCCCCCAAGTCGTGGGTTTTCAATCGGAACGCCAGGCTTTCAAACCCTGGTCTGCAATACGCGATGCCATCCTTGCTCTCGTAATGTTTCAAATTGGTCTGGCACACCAGTACGTTAGGATGCTTGACGATTTTTTGTGAACGATGGCGCAATACCCGACCTGCCAACTGGATCAATGAGCGCATGGAGGAAGGCTCAACCACGGCCCAGTCATAATCATGATCGCGGCCCACCTCGGTGACGGGGGAGCCCAGGACGATAAACAACTGATCCATCGCCGCCTGCCCATCAATGGCCCGGCGGATATCTGGCCTGTCGAACACGGCAGTTTCATCACGGCGATCCAGCGTGCCATCCAGCCTGTGCTCTATCGCCGAACGCATGAACAGTGGAAACTGCGAGTGATAGACACTCAAATGGATATGCATGCCGGCAGGCACGCTCTGTCTGAACAGCGCCAAAGCCACATCAAACAAAGGCCCGATATTGGCCATGCGTATCAGGCCAAAGCTCACCCGCCTTGCCTGCCCGGTCTTGCCCTTGGGATCGACGCTGTGATGGTACTGGTGCAAAGCCAGCGCCGCGTCCAGCAGCGCCCGGGCAAATACATGGCAACGCTCCTGTGATTCCAATTGCCGCATGCCTTTTGGCAAACCTGATACCTGCATGCGCCGGCGTTCGTGCTGTGCCGTTTGCATCGTCAGTTCAGCAGCACGCCTGCCAACAAACTGCCCATGCTGGATATCAAAACCAGCCGCATCCGCGCAATCAGCATGTTGTTGGCTGAACTCATCAACCCAAAGGCAAGCCACCCCCGGCAGTTCATCCGGCCGTTCGCCACGGTTGCGCTGATAAACCTGCCGCCCTTCCAGATACGCCAAGAACAAGCCCTGCACAAGCGCCGGCGGCAAGGTGGCCGAAGACAGCAACACGCGCGCGCCCAGCAACCCCGCCCAGTGCACCAGCCTTGCCAACGCAGGCAAATCATCCAGATCGAAATCATCCGGTTCATCCAGAACAAGATCCCCAGTCATCAAACGCAACATGGGCGCAATCTGCCCGCCGCCACGCAGGCTTTCAGTCGCCGGCATAAGATGATCGACCGTGCAGACCAGCAGGGGAGCCGCCAATAGCTTGCGGGCGCCATGGTCTCGTCCCAGATACTGCAAAACGGGATGCTGGTCATTACCTTCGAAGACAACGTGAGTGGCTTCATCCAGCAAGGCTTTGCTGGATGCCGAACCCGTTTTTTCCGCCACGGCTTCGTAATACTCAAACAACTCTCGGCTGGCAGCGCCCCCAACCAGAATCGCCAGTTCATCATCCGCCAGCCCCAGGTCACGCTGAAAGCTGCGCCCGGTTTGCAGCGTCAAAGTGCGCAAGCCGATAGCAAAAGCACAGCGCATGCCTAGCTGGGGGTTGGACAATGCATTCATGATGCGCGCATTGCCCAACGTTTTGCCACAACCTGTGGAGGCCATATTGACAATAAAGGCACCATGCTGGGCCGAACGTTCAGCCAATCCGGCGGCGCAATCAACGGCCTTGTCCTGCCAGCGGAACCGCGCATTGTCGCTACGTGCTTTCAGGCGTTTGTGATGACGCAAATGCGCCAATTGCCGAGTCAAGCCAGGCAGCGCATGCACCGTCTGGCTGGCGCACCGTTCTACGCCCAGCAAATGTTCATCCAGTGTCTGATTCAGTGCTGTCCGTCCGCCACGGCTGATGGTATTGGCATAAGGACGATCCTCACCAGGGGCTTGCAAGAAAGGCTGGCGCTCAGGCGCTACACGGCCCCGCGAGTCCAACCCGAGACTGGAGTAATAATGGTCGCCCAGCATCAGCGCCAATCTTGCCAGATGCATCACATAGGCATCGCATGGCAAGCCTGTGTTCTGGCGAGAAGAAAAGCCATGTGCTGGCGCAGCAAGCGATTTCAGTAATGCCTGAGCCAGACGTGCCGCACGCTTGCGCCAGCCAGCGCCTGCCACCGGCAACGGCTGGCGGAACTGCCAGTATGGGCGCACTAAGGCCGCCCCCTGTTCACGGCGTTGTTCGCCCAGGTAAGGCTCGTTCCAATTGGCGTCGATTTTCCCCAGCACCTGAACAAGGTCACCCAGCGCCAGCTCAGTCATTACCCGGCCATGCCATACCTTCTGCGTCTTCGCACTGCCTGCCGTATCCGGCACAGCCGGCAGGCGATGATGCGACAGGATCAGCCAGGCCACTGCCTGCGCCAATGGCGGCAAAGCATGCAATGGGTTCAGTGCGGCCCCCTCCTTCCCGTCCATGCCATCCCGGAGCAAAGCGGGCCCAATCCATTGCTTCGCCCATGCAGCAGCATCTGGCGCATCAACTGCTGCTGCCAGTTGCTGCAACCACACGCGGTCGAGATCCCATTCGTCTGCGTGTCTGGAAAGTGCTGACCCCGCCGGCGAAGCACCCGCATCATCCTTTAGCTGCGCTGCAGCCGGCGCCCCGCACCCGACTTCCGCCTGACCCGCCGCGCGGGTATTAAGGCATGTCGTCACGAAAGCCTGAAACATGCGCACGGATGTCCATTCATGCCGGTACAGGTTTTTCCCCTGCAAACGGCCATGCAAACGGTCCTGAAAGGCATCGCTGGCTTTACCCAGATCGTGCATGAGCGCCGCCAGCGCTGCCAGTTGCTGGATGACAGCCAGACTATGCCAGGTGTTTTCATCTTCCGCCCGCAAGACATCGCCGCGCGTCGTATTGGTGGGGACGGCACCTTGCTCATTGAACTGCCGGGCATCACCAACAATCCAAAGCAGTTCACTATGATCCAGGCCGCGTATCCAGTGGCATGCCACCGCCGTATTTTTGCGTGCCGTTTTGCGCAATAGTTTGCGCAAGGTATCCAGCCCAGCCTGCGTCATCGAAGTCTGCCAGGTCCGTTCGCCCCGCCGTTCGGCAAACTGATCGAGAATACGGCGAGTTTCAGTCAACGCCCGTTTGCTGCATTGGGAAATCAGCAGAATATTCATATTTCGCCCTGAGCTTCACTGTCTTGGCTGGCCGTCTCCAAGGCGATGTCCTTGAGCGTCTCTATCATGAAGTCCAGAGATTCACTGCGGGTCAGCGACTCGATGCAGTTGCGCCGAAACTGCTGTTCACTGTCGCCCTTCATGGCCGACAGAAATGCCTGGGGCAAAATGACCGCATCCTTGACCAAATCCGCTGCATCAAAAACCAGGCCCCCACGCCGGGTTTTGCCATGCAGGATAGCCAAGCCATGCGGCAAGCCAAGTACCCATGTCGCCGTTGCCCCGAGACCGTAGGCCAGATAATTGCCATGATCAAGAAACCGGTTCGCTGGGTCCGTCCCGGTACCACGCTTGGCGCGACTGAATTCCCCATAGCCTACGGCATCGACAGCATGTTTAAACAGCGTTTTGGTTAACCTGGCCTCTTCGGTCAACAAGCCCACCGTATCTGGCGCCAGCTCAATTTGCCGCAAGGTCCGGTCCAAGACATCATCCAGGCGTTTGATATCCACCCTAAACCCGGCTTCCTGCAAAGCACGCTGGCCCCATGCCTCGCGCAGGCGCAATATGCGCGCACGCTGCAAGGCTTTCGCCGCCTTCAGGCGCAAGGCCTCTTCAAACCAGAAACGCACCCAGGCCTGTAAGTATTCGGTGGGACGATACTCACTTTGGGGGCTGAACCAGGCTACCGCCATGTCCATTTCATTGGCGCTGAACAACGGTGTGCCACCCCCGCCTGCGAACCCAAGCAACACACCCGCCTTGGCCAGTTCACGCATGGCTGCCTGGGTCACGGATGTCCCGGTTCCCAGCAAAATGCTGGTGGTATTGGCGATGGGGATATTCCAATAAAGCTGTCGTTTGCCAGCATCCGTGACATACTCCACCCGGCCTCCGTTGACCAATACCCGGCAGTGCTCAAGGTAGTAGATGTTCGCCCGTTTGGAATGCAGAATGGTCTTGAGATCAGAGGCAGGGATGTCTTCCATAGAAGCGAGTCCAAATCACGTCCATCAATTAATTAGATTGATCTTACGCTAAGACATCCGCTCCCGGCGTTCTCGTCTCCTGGCCACACCGCAGGAATGCTCCGGGCGCCACGCACTCCGCCACGCCTGCTGCCTGCCCGGCCGGCCCGGCCACAAAAAGCAAACACCCGGGCCGGCATTGGCTGCCGCCCGGGTGTTGGAATACCAGATGCTGCGCTTGTCAGGAGAGGATATCCGCCCTGCTCCTACCTCGCCACAACCCCTGCCCTCAAGTGTATTTTTTCTCCAGCGTATCCCAGAATGGCTTGTTCACCAGCCTTTGCCGTTCCAGGAATGGGGTGACCAGCGCGGGGTCTTCTTGCACTTCTTTTTCGTCCCGCAATACGGTCAGCGCTTTCTGCATGCCGGCGACAGCGCCTTGCAAGGCGGCGTTGGCGTAGAGGACGAATGCGAAGCCCAGCCCGCCCAGTTCGGTGGCGTTGAAGATCGGTGTTTTACCGCCGATGACCAAGTTCATGAGTTGCGGTTTATCTACCAGTGCCGGTAAACGGCGCACTTCTTCCTGGGTTTCCAGCGCTTCAACAAACAGGATGTCTGCGCCCGCTTCGGCGTAACGGCCTGCGCGTTCTATGGTTTCTTCAAAGCTGTGCGTGCTGCGGGCGTCGGTACGCGCCATGACCAGAAAGTCCGGGTCGCGGCGGGCATCTACGGCTGCCTTGATCTTGCTGACCATTTCATCGGCAGCAATCACTTCTTTGCCGGAAAAGTGGCCACAGCGTTTGGGGCTGACCTGGTCTTCCAGCTGGATGCAGTCCGCCCCGGCGCGTTCCAGGGTGCGGACCGCGTGGTAGGTGTTGAGCGCATTGCCAAAACCGGTGTCGGCATCCACCAGCAGCGGGACATCTACCGCGTCACGGATGCGCGCCGTGTGTTCAGCAATGTCGCTCAGGCCCATGAAGCCCTGATCCGGCAAGCCGAAACTCATGTTGGTGACGCCTGCGCCTGTGACGTAGATGGCTTCAAAACCCAGGTCGGCAATGACCCGGGCCGACAAGGCATTGAACGCCCCCGGCACGATGATGCCGCGACGGGCTGCGGCCAGCGCGCGCAGTTTTTGCCTCGGGGATGATGACTGACTCATTTCATAGACTCCTTCAATTTCCGGCCTCGCTGCCGGCTGGTATGGAGGTTTTTGTCCAGGCGCTTTGCGCGGCCGTCACAGGCCCGGCAATGCCGTCCCGTCAGGACGGCGCCCCAGGCAAGGAGTGAAGCCGCGCCAGCCGTGGGGACTGGTGCGGCTCACTGGCGCCCGTTTAGGGGCGCCGACGGACTGCCGCTTCTGGTTTAGATGACGTAGAGATCGACGTATTCGTTGACTGGCATGTCTTCCAGCTTCGCCTGGTCCAGGCTGACAGCCAGGATAGCCTCTTGCTGGCGGGCGGGGAACTGGCGTGCCAGGTTGGTGCGGAACTTGGCTTCCAGCAGGGGAATGCCCTGCTCGCGGCGGCGCTTGTGGCCGATGGGGTATTCCACCACGACCTCTTCCAGGCGGCTGCCGTCGTTGAATTCCACGGTCAGGGCATTGGCGATGCTTCGCTTTTCCGGGTTGTGGTAGTCGGCGGTAAATTGCGGATCTTCCACGCAATGTATCTTGGCGCGCAGCGCGTCGATGCCGGTATCGTTTTGCGCGAAGGCATCTTCATAGTGCGCCGCCACCAGGTTGCCGTGGATCAGCGGGACGGCAACCATATACTGGATGCAGTGATCGCGGTCTGCCGGGTTGTTCAGCGGCCCTTGCTTGTCGATGATGCGAATGCAAGCTTCGTGGGTGCGGATGGTGATCTTGCGGATGTCATCCACCGATTTGCCTGCCGCCTTAAGCTGGCCGTGCAGCGTCACTGCCGCTTCGACTGCCGTCTGGCTGTGGAATTCGGCCGGGAAGCTGATCTTGAACAGCACGTTTTCCATCACATAGGAACCGTAGCTGCGCTGGAATTTGAACGGCTGGCCCTTGAACAAGACGTCGTAGAACCCCCAGGTCTTGGCCGTGAGCACGCTGGGATAGCCCATTTCGCCGGTTTTGGCGATCAGGGCCAGGCGTACCGCGCGGCTGGTGGCGTCGCCTGCTGCCCAGCTCTTGCGGCTGCCCGCATTGGGCGCGTGGCGATAGGTGCGCAACGATTGGCCATCCACCCAGGCCAGCGAAACGGCGTTGATGATCTCGTCACGCGACAAACCCAGCATTTCCGCCACGACAGCGGTCGATGCCACTTTGACCAGAACGACGTGATCCAGGCCCACCTTGTTGAACGAGTTTTCCAGCGCGATGATGCCCTGGATTTCATGGGCTTTGATCATGCCCGTCAGAACGTCGCGCATGGTCAGCGGCGTCTTGCCCTGTGCCACGCGGTTGCGGCTGATCCAGTCGGCGGTCGCCAGGATGCCGCCCAGGTTGTCGCTGGGGTGGCCCCATTCAGCCGCCAGCCAGGTGTCGTTGAAATCCAGCCAGCGGATCATGGCGCCGATGTTGAAGGCCGCCTGTACCGGGTCGAGCTGGAACTGGGTGCCGGGCACTTTGGCGCCGTGCGGCACGATGGTGCCCGGCACGACCGGGCCAAGCAGCTTGCGGCAAGCCGGGTATTCCAGCGCTTCCAAGCCGCAGCCCAGCGTGTCGATCAGGCAATTGCGGGCCGTCTCGTAGGCCAGCGACGACTCGATGCGATAGTTGAGAACGTAATCGGCGATATCGACCAGCACCTGATCGGGATCGGGACGGACATTGGAAATATGTGCGGACATGGAGGCTTCTCGTCTTTCAAAAATATTGGGTCATGCATGCCGGCCCGCAGGCCGGCACGGCGTCACTGCGGCAGATGCCGCAGCAGCGGTTCTTACACACTGCGCTTGGCCAACGGCACAAACTTCTGGTCTTCCGGGCCAACATAGTTGGCGCTCGGGCGAATGATCTTGCCGTCCTGGCGCTGTTCGATGGCATGCGCGCTCCAGCCTGCCGTGCGGGCCAGCACGAACAGCGGCGTGAAGTGCGCGGTGGGCACGCCCATCATGTGGTAGCTCACGGCGCTGAACCAGTCGAGGTTGGGGAACATTTTCTTGACGTCCCACATGACGGTTTCCAGGCGTTCGGCGATGTCGAACAGACGCACGGTGCCAGCCTCTTTGGAGAGATCACGCGCCACTTCCTTGATGACCTTGTTGCGCGGATCGCTGACGGTATAGACCGGGTGACCAAAACCAATCACGACTTCCTTGCGTTCCACCCGGGCGCGGATGTCGGCTTCAGCTTCGTCCGGGCTGGCATAGCGGTTCTGAATTTCAAACGCGACTTCGTTGGCGCCGCCATGCTTAGGGCCGCGCAGCGCGCCGATGGCGCCTGTGATCGCCGAGTACAGGTCAGCGCCGGTGCCGGTAATGACGCGGCAAGCAAAGGTCGATGCGTTGAATTCGTGCTCGGCGTACAGGATCAGGCTGGTGTGCATGGCTTCGACCCAGGAAGCCGACGGTTTCTTGCCATGCAGCAGATGCAGATAATGGCCGCCAATGGAATCATCATCGGTTTCCACTTCGATGCGTCGCCCGTTGTTGGCATAGTGATACCAGTACATCAGCGCGGAACCCAGCGACGCCATGAGCTTGTCGGCAATATCGCGGGCGCCGGGCAGGTTGTGGTCGTCTTTTTCGGGCTGGATGGTGCCTAGCGCCGAGACATAGGTGCGCATCACATCCATGGGGTGCGCGGCGGCGGGCAAGGCTTCCAACACGGAACGGACTTGCACCGGCAGGCCGCGCAGGCTTTTCAGCTTGGTTTTGTAGGCATTCAGTTCTGCCTGATTGGGCAGCTTGCCATGCACCAGCAAATACGCGATTTCTTCGAATTCGCTGCCATTGGCCAGATCCAGGATGTCATAACCCCGGTAATGCAGGTCATTACCGCTGCGGCCAACCGTACACAAGGCGGTATTGCCCGCCACGATGCCAGACAGGGCCACGGATTTTTTGGGTTTGATGCCCGTGGAAGTCGTTTCTGCACTCATGTTTGCTCTCCTCGTTTTCCTCGCGGTGTCTGCCTTTGCATTCATGCCGCTGCACTAAGGGAGAACTTCGGCCCTGAGGCCGGAGCTGCTCCGCCACAATACCGGGCGCCTGAAGCGCCTTGAGATGCGCTGCCGGGGGTCTGGCCAGAAAGCCTGGGCAGATGTCTCGGCAGCCGGTCATCGAATGGCCTTTTTTTATTTGCAGTCTATGCAAGACTACCTGCCGTGTCACTCTTAACAAGGCGAAATTCGGCGTACCTGACGCATTAGTTTTGCAAACTTTGCGAATAAAATAGGCTCTTCAGGGTTGGCCGCAGAGGGTGAACAGACATGCGTAAAGTCTTTATGGGAGTTCGGCTGCGCCGGCTGCGCGAAGAGCGCGGCATGACGCAAGCGGCGCTGGCGCGCACGCTGGGGCTATCGCCCAGCTATCTCAACCAGCTGGAGAAAAACCAGCGGCCTTTGACGATGCCGGTCTTGCTGCGTCTGAATGAAACACTGGATGTCGATATCCAGCGTTTTTCCGATGATGGTGAGGCGCGCATGGTGGCCGCGCTGCGTGAGGTCACGGCCAGCCTGCCCGCTTCTGCGGTGGGCGGCACGGATGACGCGCGTATTTCTCTGGCGGAAATCCGTGAAATCGCCGCCAATATGCCTGCCGTGGGGCGGGTGCTGATTCAGTTGCACCGGCGGCATCGCGAAGCGCTGGAACGCCTGGACAATCTGGCTGAAGTGCTGGCGGGCGACGATGCTGGCGACCGTGGCCGCGCCCTGGCCGCCCCGGACCAGCCCTATGAAGAAGTGCGGGATTTCTTTTTCACGCACCACAATCACTTTGCCGAACTGGACTGCTGCGCCGAACGCTGTTTTGAAGAATGGGCGCTGGCGGACTGCCCGCCACAACGCCTGGCCGACCGCCTGGCGGCAAGGCTGTCGGCGCGCCATGGCATCACCGTGCGCTTGCATCCGCCCGGCCCTGGCCTGCAACGCCGGCTCGATGCCGCAGCAGGCGAATTGTTATTGTCGCCCGCCCTGGCCCCCGGCCAGCAGGTATTCCAGCTGGCCACGCAACTGGCTTTTCTGGAGATGGACGAGACCTTGCACCGCATGTCGGAAGCGCCCCGTTTTTCCGGTGATGAAGTCCGGCGCCTGGTCCGGCTGGGGCTGGCCAATTATTTCGCCGGCGCGCTGATCCTGCCCTATGGCCGCTTTCTGGCGGCCGCTCAGGCCCTGCGCTACGACATTGACCTGCTGGGGCAACAATTCGGCGTCAGTTTTGAAACCATCTGCCACCGGCTGAGCACCATGCAGCGCCCGGATGCCACCGGTGTCCCGTTCTTCTTTATTCGCGTGGACCGCGCTGGCAATATTTCCAAGCGGCAATCCGCCGCCCATTTCCACTTCTCGCGCATTGGCGGCACCTGTCCGCTCTGGAATGTGTACGAAGCGTTTTCCCATCCCGGCCGCATTCTGCGGCAGTTGGCGCGCATGCCGGATGGCCGGGTCTATTTATGGATTGCCCGCACCGTGTCGCACCAGACCGGGGGCTTCGGCGAACCGGAGAAAATGTTTGCCGTCGCCCTGGGGTGCGACATCGAACACGCGCATCGCCTGATCTACGCCCAAGGGCTGGACCTGCATGACCCGCAAGCCCCCACGCCCATCGGTATGGGCTGCAAAGTCTGTGAACGGCCCAGCTGTCCTCAGCGGGCCTTTCCGTACATAGGCGGCAAACTGGCCGTCAGCGAAGAGGTCGGCAGTGTGTCTCCCTACCCGCTGGCCCTGAATGGCTGAGGCCGCTGCCTGCTGGCGCGCCCTGGTCCTGATAGTGCTGAAAATCCCCGCTAACCGCCGCCAGCCCCCGCTAACCCCCGCCAGCGCCGCCCGGCAAGCCGGGCGCGGGCGAAGGCAGCCAGGCCCTCTGGCATTACATATACGTCAGCCAGCCGGTTGATTGGAAGCTCCAATCCGGGCGGCCGCCGATATCAAAGGACCACAGCAGTATGGCATTGAAAATCATGTCCGCATTCGGGTTATCGCGCTGCAATTGCAAACGGAACACCACGGATTCCCCTTTGCGGATCACCTGCCCATTCTGCAAGCCATCGAAATTGGCGCTGAAATCCGCCGTATCCGAACTCGCCTTGAGATTCTGAATGGTGTAGTCCTTGTCAAACGCCGTCAGACGGTAATAGCTGACATTCGGATCGACGGTAGGCCGGAAGGAGTAGCGGTTCACATAGTCCTGCTGGCGGTTAGGCAGCACGCGCTGCGTCACCTGGGTTTCATCGACGGACTCAGCCGTTTTCAACTGTTCGAGCAACAGCGTCGGGAAACTGGCGCGCGCCACCACCGGCACGCTCAGCGAGTAAGGGCCTACCGTGACGGAACCGTCATACACCAGCGCTTCCAGCGAATAGGTGCCCGGTACCGTGGGCGCCAGGATCTGTTTCGGGCACGACCAGCTGCGTGCCTTGAGGATTTCCCCCCAATACTGCATCAGGGTCAGGCCCGCCGCCGCCAGGGAAGCATCCGAAGCCGTGCGGCCGTTCTGGCATGCCGTGTCGGACGCGAAGGCAAACTGCTGGCCTGCGGGCTCGCCCGTCAGATTCCACAGATAGGTCATGGTGTCGCCGTCAGGGTCATAGGCATTGGCATCGACCGCAAAAGACTTGTGCACCACCACATCTTCCGTCACCTGAGTCACGCCGCTCGTATAGGTGCGCCGCTCCCTGACACCCAGCACCAGGGGCTGCTCCGCGGTATAGGGCTGATCCAGCGCAGGCCGCACGACAGGCGCATGGTTTTCAGACTTGGCCTTGATGGTGATGTACTCAGGGCGGTTATTGGCGTAATAGTTCGGAAAGCCCCATTCATCCGTCACGGACAGACGCGCCGTGTAGTAGCCCGGCTTATCAAGCAACAGCAAGGGCCGTTCGACCTTGGCATTGTCGAACGCCGTAGTGCTGCCGTCGGGGCTATCTACCAGTTCCCAGCGGAAAACCAGGCGGTTGCCATCCACATCTGAACTGTTGCTGCCCGACAGCGACGCTTTTTCCCCCACCATGAAGTTGGTATTGCCGGTGGCGCTGCTGGCTTCGGCGCGCGGCGCATGGTTCGCGCCCAGCGTCACGTGATACGTCTGGCGCACAGTATTGCTATAGGCGCCCTTGCTGTCCTTGAGCCGCGCTTCAATCACATAATCGCCCTCGACCTTGGGGATGAAGCCGCTATCCCAATAGGAAGTACTGAGCGTGGAATCCGTCACCGGATCGAATCCGGCAGGATAGGAAATCCAGGTCCACTCATACACATAGCTATCGCCATCGGGATCATGGGCGGCACGGTCGCTGGTGAAGATGACCTTCTGCTTGCCGCGCTCGATCTCATAGGTATTGTTGCCGGACGGCGGCAGCGGCGAGGCCAGGACAGGCGGCATGTTTTCCGCCCCTTCCGGCGCTTGCGCGCGCAGGCCCAGCATGACTGAAGAACGCGTCACGCCGTCATAGACATGCAGCGTCACATAATAGGTTGCGGCGACATCGGGCGTGAAAGTCACGGACGCCGTGCGCTCGCCCTGCATGACGGACTGGGACCCGATAGGCAAGCCGTTGGAATTCCCGTTGCCCAGGAAATCCCAGCGGTACTGCATATGCGCGGTTTCACCGGGCCGGTCGGGATCGGTGCTCAATTCCGCCCCCAGCGTGACCGGCTGGCCGCGCACCACCGTCAAGGTCTTGCCATTGACCGATTCACCATTCTGGCTGATGACAGCCACCGGCGGCACATTCGCTGCCACGACCTTGATATCGACTTCATCAGCCACGCTGATCATGTCGTCATAACGTACCGTCAGCGCCGCTTTGTAATCGCCAGTCTTGTCCGCCGTGAACCGGGGTTTGACCAGGGTGGCATCATCCAACGCCGCCGCGCTGCCCTCGGGCCGGCTGACCAGCACCCAGGCATAGCGCAGCCGTACCGCATCCCCTTGATAGGGCGGCTGGCTGCCCGAGCCATCGAGCTGCACGGCTCCCGGCAAGGTCGCGATATCCTCGCCCGCATTGGCAACCGGCACTTTACTGAAGGCCGTCACCGTCATCTGCGCTTCCGCGCCGCGCTGGCCGTCCGTCACCGTCAGGCCAACCTGATAATCGCCCACACGGTCCGGGGTCAGCGCGCTCTTGGCCTGATCCGGCGTGGCCAGCGCCGCTTTGCTGGCTGGCGGCTTGCCACGCAGTTTCCAGGCATAGCCTGGCGACCCGCCAGCATCAGTGCTGCTGGAGAACGTAATGGTCTGGCCGACCTCGACCAGGGTTTTGTCAGCACTGATGCTGACGCTGGGCGCGGCGCTGCCGCCGCCATCCCCGCCACCGCCGCATGCCGCCAGCAAGAGCGTCATGCCCAGTCCGGCCAGGGAGTGTTTGAAAATGGAACTCATGAAATCAAGCCTCCGGGGGCCTATGCCCCCTTGGAAAAATCGACGCGAAGACAATCAGAAAGAAACCGTGGCACTCAGGCGCGCCGTGCGGCCAGGCGACGGCACCAGCCCCAGGCTGAGCGCATCGAGGTAATAGCGGTCGGTAAAGTTGTCGATATTGAAGTCCACACTGAGACTGTCATTCACCTTATAGGAAGCGAACAGATCGAACACCTTGTAAGCATGCCATTCCACCGGCGCCGTCGAGGCCAGGCCAATGTTGCTGGAAGCCTGGTTATTGTTTTCCGGCACAGGATTACGCTTGCCCATGAAGGTGCCGCGCACCCCCATCGTCAGGCGCTGGTCGAACAGGCGCGTGCCGATGGTCGCCGTGGCATGCCACTTGGGCGGAATCATGTTGTTGATGTAGCTGTTGGCGATCCCGTAGTCCGTGCACGCATAACGGCGGTAGCTGCCTGTCAGGCAAGTCTCGATCTTGGTATAGCGAGTCGCGCCAAAGTCAGTGAACAGGAAGCCCAGGTCATAGGAGCCGCTGACTTCCAGGCCATTGAAAGTCGCCCGGTCGATATTGCGCATGCGCCAGAAGGAATTCTGCCCGGTAGAGGTATCTTCCCAGGTATTGCTGATGGTGCGCGTCAGGTAATTACGCACGGTATTGCGGAAATAGGAAAATTTCAGGCGCAAGTGATCGTTTGAAGCCAGCACGCCGTCCTGGAAAATGTTCAGGCCGAATTCGCGGTTGTAGGCGTGCTCGGGTTTGAGATCGGAATCCAGCGTCGGCGTCACGGAAAAACCGCTGGCGCTTTCGAACAGGCTGGGCATGCGGATAGCTTCGGCATACAGGCCATAGACCTGCCAGCCATCGGCGAATTCCCAGGTTGCGCTGAGGGTGGGCGTTACCCCCGTCTTGCGGTTGCTGTAGAACACCGGATCGCAGCGGCCGTCATTATCGGCATCCACGCAGAACGCGCTTTCTTCGTCGATCTCAATCGCGTTGTCATCCTGCACCCGGAAGCGCGTGTAACGCAGCCCCGCATCCAGGGTCAGGCTATCCACCGGTTTCCATTGCAGGGAAGTGAACAGACTGTATTCCGTCCGATTGCCGTCACGATAAAAGCTGTTGTCCGCCCGGGGCGTATCACCCAGCGCATGGGATCCGATTTTTTCCCATTGCGCGGACGCGCCATAGTCCAGGCGGATGCTGCCCAGCCGGTAGATCATCATGGTATTGCTGAGATCCAGGCCGCGCCGCTTGTACTTTTCCCGGCCATTGAGCGAACCGCCTGACACCTGGCCCACAGTTTCCGAATAATTGCGGTTGAGCGTATCCGTGTCCGTCAGCCAGGCATTCAGGCGCAGGTCGATCAAATCATTGTCCTGCGGATTCCAGCGATAGCGCGAGGTGTAGGTCTTGACCGTCACTTCGCTGTTTTCCGTCTGCTCGGCGTTGCCGAACCAGATCAGCTGGGAAGGCATCAGCTGGCCGTAGCTGCTGTCGTAACGCATGAAGCCCAGTTCCAGCTCCTGGTCAGACGGCAACCAGGTCTTGGCCTTGAGCAGGGTCGAATTGCTTTTGTAATTGCTGTTGACGATCAGCTCTTCGCCGCGAAAACGGGAGGCGCCTTCCAGCTTGGGCACCACCTGCGTATAGAAACCCCGGTTATATTTTTCGCTGAGATCCAGCCAGGGCGTCTGGCCGTGTTTGCCAGCGTAATAATTGCCCTGCTCCCGGTGCGCGTACGCGGCCAGCAAATCCAGATTTTCAAAACGCTTGGCAATGGCGATGCTGCCAGCGTAACTCTTGGGCTTGAAGGTGCCCGGCCGGTTCATGGTCTCTTCCGTGGGGTAGAGCTGCGCGACATCCGTGCCCTGGCACAACCAGGCGCTGGCGCAATCCTGGCGGTATTCCGTCACGCCGCCCAGCAAACCGCCCACCGACCGGTAGCCCGACTGGGTGCCGGGTTCCACGGCCGCGCCGCTGTTGTTGCCGATGGCGCTGCCGCGCATGCGGATGCCGAACGTTTCGCCGTCCTTGACGATGTCCGCCGCCTCCAGCGTGCGCATGCTGACCAGGCCGCCAATGGCGCCACTGCTCTGCGCGGTCATGGTCACGCCTTTGTCGATCTGAATGCCGCCAATCAGGTCCGGGTCCACGTAGCTGCGTGAAGACACCCCTGAATAGCCGCGATACACCGTGGTTTCCTGGCGCGCGCCGTCAATCAGCACCGGCACCCGGCCTTGGCCCTGCATCCCGCGGATATTGATATCCAGGCCGCCGCTATTGCGGTTCTCGCCCACCAGCACACCGGGCGTTCCCTTGAAAATATCACCGACCGAGGTGCCGCGGAAGCGTTCGATGTCATCACGCGAAATATAGCTGGAAGAGCCCGCCTTGCGGTAAGCCTCATCCTTGGGGGAAAGGTCGTCCCCCGTCACGATGACGGTATCGAGCACTGACGCATTACTCGCTTGCGGCGCGGCCCGCAGCAGGAAACTGCCATCTTCCAGCTGCCTGGCTTCCAGGCCCGTCCCGGACAGCAGACGCGCCAGACCTTCGGCCGGCGCATAACGGCCATGCAGGCCGGGGCTTTCCACCCCTTGCGTCAAGGCTGGGGCGCTGCCGACCATGACACCGGCCTGCTGGCCGAACTGCCCCAGCACCTCGTTCAGGCGCCCGGGCGCAATATTGAAATCCTGCTGATTCGCCGCAGCGGTTTCTGCTGCGACCGCAGCAGGCACGCCAGTGCCGGGCAGATAGCCCAGCCCCAGGAAAACGGTAATCAGGCAGGCCCGCGTCATATTGGGACGGGGCAGGAAATGAACTGGCATGGCGCGGCATTCCATCAAAACGGTTGCTGGCGCCCGGAGCATCTCCGGGCGCTTCAGTTCTGTTGTCGCTTGACGCCGTCGAATACGCCGTATTGCTTACAATTCTTACAATCAGCCCGATAAGGGCTCGACCGTAATCCAGAACCGCGAGCGCCTGCGCACCCGCACAGGAAGGATCTGGGACAGCAACAGCAATGACGCCTCGGTATCCTCCACCGAGAACACACCAACGACGGGCAGCCCGGCAATGGCAGGATCGCAATGCAGCCAACCGCTGCGGTAACGCCCCAGTTCTTCCAGAAAATGGCCTAGCGGCAGGTTATCCGCCACCAGCATGCCGTGCTCCCAGGCGGCCGCATTGCGCGATGCCGCCCCGACAGGCGACACGGGCCCCTGCTGCCCGAAACTCAGACTCTCGCCCGCGCGCACGCGCACGGCGGCCCCTGCCTCTGACTGCAATGGGCGCCAATCCACCGCGCCTTCCATGACAGTCAGGTCATAGCGCTGGCCGCTGCGTTCGCGCACCACAAAACGCGTGCCTACCGGTTGCAGAATGCCGCTGGCCGTATGCAGCAAAAATGGCCGGCCCTGCTGATCCACAGCGGTTTCTATGAGGATTTCCCCCTGCAGCAGCGTTACGCTGCGCACGGAGGCCGAATACTGCACATCCACTGCGGAGCGGGTATTCAGATACAGCAAGGTGCCGTCATCAAGCTCCAGCACGCGGCGTTCGCCCGGCCCGCTGCCAGCATCCGCCAGCCACACGGCAGAGGCCTGGCGGGCCGGGCCGGCGCCATACCAGATCCCTGCCAGCGCAAGGCCTCCAGCAACGCCGCGCAACAAGCCTCGGCGCGCCGCCTTATGCTGGGCCCGGCCCAGCACTTCGCGCACATGCGGCGCTCCTGCCGCCCGCAGATTGTCTTGCAGCATCATCCCCAGGCCCGTCACCCGCTGCCAGGCGATTTCATGCCTGGGGTCGGCGGCCCGCCAGCGGCAACAGGACTCCTGGTCTTGCTGCCCGGCTCCGGCCTGAATGCGTGCTGCCCACATGGCCGCCTGGCGAATGATGCCGCGCTCCACCGGCAGCTCATCCGCCTGCGCCGCGCCGCTGCGAAGAGGTAAAGCCTGACGCTCAGACACAGTCATATACCGCGAAATAACATTGTTCCAAGCCCCGCGCGACAGCTTTCTGCACCGCGTTGGCGGTCACGCCCAGCTGGGCGGCAATTTCCTTGTGCGCCATTCCGTCAATCTGCGCCATCAGGAATATCTGCCGGGTGCGCAGCGACAGGCCATCCAGCGCTTTCCAGACGGCAAGCAAGGATTCCAGGATCAGATATTGCGTTTCCACGGACTCGCAGCAGGGTTCGGGCTGGCTGACCATGACCTCTTCCCAGGCCTGCTCCAGCGCCCGCCGGCGGAAGTGGGATGCCACCAGACGGGAGGCAATGGTGCTGAGATAAGCACGCGGCTCTAGCAGATGGGCAAGATCCACGCGCAACAGGCGTTCAAAGACGTCCTGCGCCAGATCCGCTGCCTGATGATTGTCCCCCAGCCGCCGGCGCAGCAATGACACTAGCCAGGCATGATGCTCACGGTACAGGCCATGTACGATTTGATCGCGTTGCGCAATGTCGCCAGCCATTTTTCGGTACCTTACTCCAGGGGGGAAATCCTTCCGCCTCGGAACCGGGCGGTGACAGACCGGACCGGCGCGCCAGAAGCGCAACCTGATGACACGGCATTGTCCACCCGCGGCCCAGATACTAAATGATAATACTTATTATCAACAGATGTATATGCCGGCAGAAATTTTGAATGCGTCAGACCGGTCTGCGTTGTTTTTTCGTTTCTTTCCAGACGCTGGCCCCGGCGCCTGCATCAGCATCCAGCCAAATAAGAAGATATCCTTTGTTTATATGAAAATGTGATTTCATAATTTTCCGTCCTATTGATAGTCTTGCAATCATTCAACGTGAATCAGGGATGCAAGATGAAATTCCGCCGTTTATTCTCCGTTCTGGCTGGCTCCGTGCTCGGGCTGGCCGCACTGTCGGCACAGGCCGATCAGCTCGATGACATCAAGCAGAAAGGCGAGCTGGTCATCGGCGTGCTGGGCACGGACGAGCCCGCCACCTTCATCGACCCCAAGACCCGCCAGTTCATCGGCTATGAAGTGGATCTGGCAACCGAAGTGGCCAAGGCCATCGGTGTCAAGCCGGTCTTCAAGCAAGTCGCCGTGGCGGCACGCATCCCCGAACTGCAGCAAGGCCATGTCGATCTGATCGCCGCCGGCCTGACGCACAACAAGGAACGCGAAGAGCTGATCGACTTCTCCGTCACCACTTTCGTGACCGGCCAGAAAGCCCTGGTGCGCGCCGACAGCGGCATCACCGATCTGTCCGGCCTGGAAAACCGCAAGGTCGTCACCATCCGCGGCGGCACGCAGGAACCCAATGTCCGCAAAGCCGTGCCCGGCGTGGATGTGGTGACCTTCGATACGAGCCAGCAAGCCTTCCAGGCCTTGCAGCAACGCAAGGGCGTCGGCTATGTGGACGATGAGGCCGCTTTGCTGCGCGTGTATGCCAAACTGGGCGATGCCAAACGCGACTACGTGGTGCTCAAGGACAATCTGAGCAAGGAATCTCTGGCTTTCGGCATCCGCAAGAATGAGTCTTCGCTGAAGGCCGTGGTGGATGAAACGCTGCGCGGCCTGGAAAACAGCGGTGACGCCGAACGCATCTTCTTCAAGTGGTACGGCCCGGACACCAAGTCGCAATTCGAATCCCGTGACTTCAAGCTGGATACTGACCAGATCGACGAGTAAGCCACGCAGGCTTGAAACCGGCAGCGGCCCGCATGGCAACCATGCGGGCCGCTCCGCCGTTTCTTCCGCTGCTCCGCCAGCAGCATTGTGCCAACCTGCTTGCCAACCTGATTTTCCTTGTGCCGCTGCCCTCCTGACACAAGTTCACCGGAATCCACC
>NZ_JBQEKA010000016.1:0-21099 GCF_052103615.1 Kerstersia sp.
GGCGGGCATGTGCCGGCAGCGACAAACTGGAACAAGCAGGAAGCAGTGCAACCGGCCTGTCGCATTTCCAGTGTATGAGCCCAGGCTGTCAGTTTTCTTTCATTGATTCATCGCAAGCGGGAAGCGTCAAAAGCGTTTTCCGCGTAAGCCGTTCAAGAATGCAAGTCTTTTTTGGCGGGTGTTTATGCTGCCTGCCAGATCGGGCCGCGCTGATGTATTGTCATGTTGTTGTGCCAGCATCTCAGGGTGTTTGTTTATTTTTAATTGAATAATACAGGTCTTAGGGCAATTGGGTAATGATGCCAGTTCCTGGGCCTGGAAATTTTGCTATTTAGAAACGCAGGAGAATCAAATAATGTTGACGCAAACTATTATGGCCGCACTGGGCCCCATTATTGTGGGGGGCGCGGTCGGCTGGCTGTCGGGCAAGTATGGTTTCATTAAGCGTGACTATTCTC
The DNA here is from genome assembly GCF_052103615.1 of Kerstersia sp. Classification (NCBI taxonomy): domain Bacteria; kingdom Pseudomonadati; phylum Pseudomonadota; class Betaproteobacteria; order Burkholderiales; family Alcaligenaceae; genus Kerstersia; species Kerstersia sp. The sequence continues at coordinate 459 of NZ_JBQEKA010000016.1, forward strand.
AGGCGTTTGCAGATTTTGTCGTCAAGATTGCGCTGCCTATTGCGCTTTTCCTGGCTGCGCTGAGTTCTTCGCCGTCGTCGATTCTTAATGCGGATTACGCATTGGCCATGGCGGCTGGCCTGGTTCTGGCCTATGTCGTGGCGTATGTCGTCGGCAAGGTGGTCTATAAGCACAACCGTGCGGACGCCACCATGCAAGCTTTGTCTGCATCTTTCCCCGATATGGCTTACTGCGGGCCTCCCATCCTGCTGGCAACAGTGGGGTCGTCGGGCCTGATCGCCATGGTGATCGGTAACCTGATCTATACCGTCATCATCCTGCCCATCGCCCTGATGATGATCGGGGGCGGCAACAAGGGGCAGAGCGCCTGGAAGTCGTTCGGCAAGTCGGTTTCTCAGCCTCTGGTGTTCCTGCCCATTCTGGGCGCGGTGCTGGCGGTCGCGGGCGTGGAAGTCCCGGATGTCGTCAAAAACTCGCTGAATGAACTCGGCAAGACCGCAGGCGGCGTGGCGCTATTCTTCCTGGGCCTGTTCCTGTCGGGCATCAAGATGAACGTTCGTTCCGAGATCGTGTTCAACGTCATCGTCAAAAACATTCTGCAGGGCGCTGTGATTCTGGGCGTCGGTTTGGCGCTGGGCCTGGAAGGCATGCTGCTGAAGTCGGCTTTCATCATTGGCATTCTGCCGACAGCGACGGCCACGCCGGCTCTGGCGGTTGCCAACGATGTTTACAAGGATGAATCGGCTTCGACGGTGTTGCTGAGCACGCTGGTGTCTCTGGTCACCATGACGCTGGGCATCGTGGTGGTTTCCGAATGGCTGTAAGCCTGGCATGAAACGACAGGCCCGCCCATTTTAGGGCGGGCCGCTGGACAGGCAGCGGGCGCTCAGGCGCCTGTTGCCGTGTCCGGGCTCAGCAGGAAGCGGTGCCTTTCCCCATGGGCCGCAGCGCTGGTGGCGCATGGGGAAGCGTATTGCAGTCGCGGGACATGTTATTGGCAAGGAGAAATTTGCAATGATCCGTTGTGTGCATTTATTTACTGGTGATGATGGCCAGTCGTATTTCGAAGAAGGCCTGATTGACTTGCCCAAGGGCGAACGTGGCGACACCCTGAGCGCGGTTGCGGGAACGGTCAGTATTTCGTTCCGTGAAACCAGTGAAGGCGGCAGCTTCGATTGGCATGAGGCGCCTGCCCATCAGTTGGTGCTCACGCTGAGCGGCACGCTGGAGTTCGAAACGCGTGGCGGCAAGCGCTTCCAATTGTCCCCGGGCGATGTGCTCTGGGCTGAGGATACGACGGGCGGCGGGCATCGCTGGCGCCTGATCGGGAACGACCCCTGGCGCCGGGCCTATGTGATCCTGGCCCCGGATGCAGAGGTGTTGTTCGTACCGGCGAAGGCCGGCAACTGACGAGGAAAATAGATATGTCGAATAATGTGAATCTGCCGGATAGCGCCGATGTCGTGATGATCGGTGCCGGCATCATGAGCGCCACGCTGTCCACGGTTTTGAAGGAACTCGAGCCTTCGTTGAAGATCGTGATCATCGAAGCGCTGGAAGATTGCGCGCAGGAAAGTTCCGACGGCTGGAACAATGCGGGCACCGGCCATGCGGCCAACTGCGAAATGAACTACACCCCGGCCCGTCCGGACGGCACCGTGGACATTTCCAAGGCCCTGGAAGTCAATACCGAATTCGATCTGTCGCGCCAGTTGTGGTCCTATCTGGTGAAGAAGGGCGCCATCCCGGATCCGCAGGCCTTTATCCATCCGTGCCCCCACATGAGCTTTGTCTGGGGCAAGGATAACGTGGCTTATCTGCGTGAGCGCTTCAAGGAAATGTCGGCGCACCATTGCTATCACGGCATGGAATACAGCGAAGATCCCAAACAGATCGAAGAATGGGCGCCGCTGATTATGGAAGGCCGTACCGGCGATGATCCGGTGGCGGCGACGCGCATCATTACCGGTTCGGACGTCGATTACGGCGCGCTGACCCATCTGCTGATCAAGCAGGTGAGCGCCCAGCCCGGCGCCTCCGTGCATTACCTCAAGCATGTCGATGGCCTCAAGCGCGAAGCGGATGGCCGTTGGCGTGTCGATGTGAAAGACAGCAAGACCCATGAGCATCAGAGCCTGGCGGCCAAGTTCGTGTTCATTGGTGCCGGTGGCGGCGCCTTGGAGCTGCTGCAGAAATCCGGCATTCCGGAAGGCCATGGCTACGGCGGCTTCCCGGTTAGCGGGATCTGGCTGCGTTGCGATGTGGACAGCATCAGTGATCGTCACCATGCCAAGGTGTATGGCAAGGCGCCGCACGGTTCGCCTCCCATGTCCGTGCCCCACCTGGACACGCGCGTGATCGGCGGCAAGAAATCGGTGCTGTTCGGGCCGTATGCCGGTTTCTCCACGCGTTTCCTGAAGCATGGCTCCTTGAGCGATCTGTTCCGTTCCGTGCGTCCGGGCAATATTCTGCCCATGCTGGACGTGGCCAAGGACAATTGGCAGCTCAGCGAATACCTGATCTCGCAAGTGCTGCAAAGCGCCAAGGATCAGTTCGCCATGTTGCGCGAGTTCTACCCCAATGCCAAAACGCCGGACTGGACGACGGCCGTCGCCGGCCAGCGCGTGCAGATCATCAAGCCGGGCACGGAAAAGGAAGGCATTCTGGAATTCGGTACCGAGCTGATCGCTTCCAGCGACAACTCGCTGGCTGCGCTGCTGGGCGCCTCGCCGGGCGCTTCCACAGCAGCTTTCATCGTGCTGGAAGTGCTGCAAAAGTGCTTTGCCGACAAGCTGACCGAAGATGCCTGGCTGCCCCGCCTGAAGGCCATCATCCCGACTTACGGGGTGGATTTGAAGACGGACGCCGATGCTTGCCGCGAAATTCGCAAGGCGACGGCCGCCACGCTTAATCTGGAATTCATCTGAGGGTTGCCATGAGCATCAAGAATGTTGCTGAGTATGTGGTCGGTACGCTGGCAGAAAGTGGCGTCAAACGTATTTACGGGATCGTGGGCGATAGCCTGAACGGTCTGACGGAAGCCCTGCGTCAGCAAAAAGACGTGGAATGGGTGGGGGTGCGCCATGAAGAAGTGGCGGCCTTCGCAGCGGCTGGCGAGTCGCAGGTAACGGGCGAACTGGCGGTGTGCGCCGGTTCCTGCGGCCCGGGCAATCTGCACTTGATCAACGGCCTGTTCGACGCGCATCGCAGCCGCACGCCTGTGCTGGCCATTGCGGCGCATATTCCGTCAGCGGAAATCGGTAGCAGTTATTTCCAGGAAACGCACCCGCAGGAGCTGTTCCGCGAGTGCAGCCATTACTGCGAGCTGGTGTCTGACGCCAGCCAGCTGCCTTATGTGCTGGACAATGCCATCCGTGCTGCCGTCGGCAAGCGCGGTGTTGCGGTCGTGGTGCTGCCGGGCGATGTGGCCTTGCAGGCATCGCCGCGCAAGAGCGTGACCTCGCGCCGCGGCCTGTTGCCGCCACAACCCAAGGTGACGCCTGCCGACGAGGAAATCGCGGCGCTGGCTGACCTGCTCAATGATTCGTCCAAAGTGACGATCTTTGCCGGGCGCGGGTGCGCGGGCGCGCATGCGCCCTTGCTGCAACTGGCCGATGCGCTCAAAAGCCCTATCGTGCACGCGCTGGGCGGTAAGGAACACGTTGAATACGACAATCCCTTCGATGTTGGGATGACGGGTTTCATCGGTTTTTCCTCGGGCTATGCGGCCATGCATCACTGCGACACGCTGCTGATGCTGGGCACGGATTTCCCGTACAAGCAATTCCTGCCTACCGATTGCAAGATCGTCCAGGTGGATATCCGGCCGGAAAGCCTGGGCCGCCGCGCTAAGCTGGATCTGGGGATCGTCGGTGATGTGGCGCTGACCATCGACGCGTTGCTGCCCAAGTTGAAGGCGCGTACCGACCGTAAGTTCCTGGACGCCGCGCTGGCGCACTACAAGGATGCGCGTGCCGGTCTGGATGAGCTGGCGCAGGGTGCGGCAGGCAAGCCGCCCATTCACCCGCAATACCTGGCCAGTCTGTTGAGCCAGCATGCCGATGAGGATGCGGTTTTCACGGCGGACGTCGGCACGGCAACGGTGTGGGCCGCGCGCTACCTGAAGATGAATGGCAAGCGCCGCCTGATCGGTTCGCTGACGCACGGTTCCATGGCCAATGCCTTGCCCCAGGCCATCGGCATCCAGGCCGCGCAGCCGCACCGCCAAGTTGTGACTTTCTCCGGTGACGGTGGTTTCTCCATGCTGATGGGCGACCTGATCACCGTCAAGCACCGCAATCTGCCGGTCAAGATCGTTGTGTTCAACAATGGCGTGCTGGGCTTTGTGGCGCTGGAAATGAAGGCCGCAGGTTTCATCGACACGGAAGTGGATCTCGACAACCCCGATTTCTCCGCTGTGGCGCGTGCCGTGGGTATCCACGCCGTGCGCGTGGAGGATCCGGGCGAACTGGAAGCGGCCATCAAGGAAGTGCTGGCGCATGATGGCCCGGCCTTGCTGGACGTTGTGACCGCCAAGCAGGAACTGGTCATGCCGCCTACGATCGGTATCGAACAGGTGAAGGGCTTCAGCCTGTGGGGCTTGCGTGCAGTGATGGACGGCAAGATGAGCAACGTCATTGACTTGGCCAAGACCAATCTGCTGCCCCGGTAATTCCGGCAGGCAGAAGGTTTGATCCAAGGCATCCAGGAAGGGCGCGGGCCAAGACAGGTCTGCGCCTTTTAGGTAAGTGCCGGCTGCTGGTGCGAGCCGGGCCGGTCCCGCCTTTTCCGGGATTTGTTATCACAAGGAGTAAATGTGATGGTAGATGATGCAGTGGTCGATCTGTCGCGACTTCAGTTCGCGGCAACTGCGCTTTATCACTTCCTGTTCGTCCCCCTGACCCTGGGACTGTCCATTCTCATCGCTGTCATGGAGACGGTGTATGTGGCCACGGGCAAGGAAGTTTATCGACGCATGACCCAGTTCTGGGCCAAGCTGTTCATGATTAACTTTGCGCTGGGTGTGGCGACCGGCCTGACGATGGAGTTCCAGTTCGGCACGAACTGGTCCTTCTATTCCAGCTTCGTGGGCGATGCCTTTGGCGCGCTGCTGGCCGTGGAAGGGCTGATGGCCTTCTTCATGGAGTCCACCTTTATCGGTCTGATGGTCTTCGGCTGGAATAAGCTGAGCCGCGCGCAGCACTTGGTCGTGACGTATCTGGTCGCGCTGGGCTCCAACCTGTCGGCGCTGTGGATTCTGGTGGCCAACAGCTTCATGCAAAGCCCGCAAGGCGCCGCCTTCAATCCGGTGACCATGCGCATGGAGCTGGAAAGCTTCTTCCATCTGTTCTTCAACCCCGACGCGCAGGCCAAGTTCGTGCATACGGTGTTGGCGGGCTACGTGACGGCTGCGATCTTTGTCTGTGGTATCAGTGCCTTCTATATGCTGCGCAACCGGCATATGGATCTGGCCAGGCGTTCTTTCCGCATCGCATCGCTGTTCGGCGTGCTGGGCACGGCGGGGGTACTGACGCTGGGCGACGCGCTGGGTTTCGTGGGCGCTCACGCGCAGCCGACCAAACTGGTCGCCATGGAAGCCCTGTGGGAAACCGAAGAAGCGCCGATGTCTTTCAATGCCATTGCTTTCCCGTCGCAGGAAGAGCAGCGCAATCTGTGGGCCTTGAAGATTCCGGCCATGCTGTCTATTCTGGTGACGCACTCGCTGGATGGCACGGTGCCCGCCGCGGATGTGCTCGAAGAGCGCGCCAAGGTCAGGATACAGGGAGGGATTCCCGCGTTGCTGGCCATGGAACGCCTGAGCGCCGATCCCAAGGATGCCGAAGCGCTGGCGCAGTTTGAAGCGCACAAGGCGGATCTGGGCTATGGCTTCCTGGTGCAGCGTTATGCGCCGGATGGTGACGTATCGAGGGTGACGCAGGCGGACATCGACAAAGCGGCCAAGGATACGATTCCTGAAGTCTGGCTGATTTTCTGGTCGTTCCGCGTGATGGTGGCGCTGGGCCTCCTGATGCTGGGTTACTTCCTGCTGGCGATCATTCTGACGCTGACCAACAAGGTGCATCACTATCGCTGGTTCCTGCGCGGCGCGGTCTGGATGATTCCCGTTCCCTTCCTGGCCTGTGAAATGGGCTGGCTGGTTGCGGAAGTGGGTCGTCAGCCCTGGACGGTCTATGAGGTTCTGCCGACCTGGCTGTCCGCCTCGACCCATAGCCTGACCTATATGATTGTGTCTCTGGTGGGCTTCGTGGTGATCTATACGATCTTCGCGATCATCGAGGTTTTCCTCATGCTGAAGTCCATCCGCAAGGGTCCTGATGACCCCGAGCCCGAAGTTTCGGCCCTGTCCATTGCGCCGGCTCCGGCTGCGGCTTCCTGAGATCAAGGAGATCCGTCATGGAGATTTATCTCGTACTGAAAGTACTCTGGTGGGTACTGCTGGGCGTGCTGCTGATCGGGCTGGCCGTCATGGTCGGCATGGACATGGGCGTCGGCACGCTGCTGCGCTTCGTGGGCCGTACCGATGCCGAACGCCGGGTGGCGCTCAACATCATCGGCCCGCACTGGGACGGCAACCAGGTCTGGTTCATTCTGGGCGGCGGCGCCATCTTTGCCGCCTGGCCGCTGGTCTATGCCACTGCTTTTTCCGGCTTCTATATCGTGATGCTGGTATTGCTGTGGAGCATGATCGTGCGTCCGCTGGGGTTTGAATACCGCAGCAAAATGCCCTCAGAGCGCTGGCGCAATGCCTGGGACTGGAGCCTGTTCGTGTCCGGTTTCGTGCCCATGCTGATCTTCGGTGCCGCCATCGGCAACGTGTTGCAGGGCGTGCCTTTCCATTTTGATTGGCGCCTGACGTCCTACTACACCGGCAGCTTCCTGGAACTGCTCAACCCCTTCGCCATTCTTTGCGGTCTGGTGTCGGTATCCATGTCCATTTACATGGGCGGGGCCATGTTGATGAGCGGCAGCGCAGGCGAAGTGGCCGTGCGCGCTCGCCGGGCAGCCCTGTGGGGCGGCCTGGCAGCGCTGGTGCTGTTCACCATTGGTGGGGTTTGGGTATCTGTCATGGACGGTTTCCGTATCGTTCAAGGCCCGGACTTCGGCGCGGCACAGACGCCTCTGCACCAGACGGTGGAGCGCGTGCCTGGCGGTTTGCTGGCCAACTTCAGCCAGTACCCGGTGCTGTGGATCCTGCCCGCGCTGACGTACATCGGCGTGATACTGGGCCTGCTGGCATTGCGTGCGCGCCGTGATCTGCTGGGCTGGTGGCTGGGCGCTTTGGCCTGGATCGGGGTGCTGGGCACTGCTGGCGCAGCCATGTTCCCGTTCATGATGCCGTCGTCCACCCATCCCTCGCATAGCCTGACGGTTTGGAACTCAGGTGCCAGCGCTGTGACGCAAGGCTGGATGCTGGGCTTTACCGTGATCTTCTTGCCGCTCATCATCTGCTATACGAGTTGGGCCTTCTGGGTGATGCGCGGCAAGGTGGATGCCAAGCAGGTTGAAAACTCTCACCACGCTTTGTAAGGAGGCGGACATGTCGGTACTTGCACGTTTCATCGTGGCCGGAGTTCTCGCAGTGATCGTCATCCTGCTGGCGATCGTGCTGGGTGACTATGGGCCATGGTATTTTTCCTGGCTACTGGGGACAGGGTTCATGATCCTGGTCGCTGCCTTGGGCGGTGTTCTCTTCGAAGCACAGGAAGAAGCTGCCGAGCGTGGCGACTCGGGGAAGGCCAAGGTGTCGCGGGATAGCTCAGGCTATTGAACCCGGATGACCCAGGCTGACTTTTCCAGGTCAGCCCGGCCAGCATGAAAAGAGGCGTTCCGGTTTTGGCCGGAACGCCTCTTTCATTTTCGCCAGGCCCGCAGCAAGGGGCGAATCCCTTTTTTGAGACTGGGATTGGATGTGCCAGGCAGGCGCCATCTGCATCCTCAGGCGTGCCGGGGGTGGGTAGCGTCTGCGGCCTGAGCGGGTCTTGCATACACCACCAGCCGCAGATGCCTGTCTTCGTCTATGGTCAGCGAGGTGTGCTCGTATGCCAGGATCTGGCCGTTGACACATAATTCACGCACGCCGGTGCACGGGGCATGCACGTCATGTTGGCGCCACCAGGTCTTGAACTCGGGCGAAACTCGTTCCAGTTCATCCACGAGTTCATGGATGTCGGCTTCCTGGCTTGCGCGGGTAAAGTCGCGGCGAAACCCGGACAACATATTGGGCGCCTGTTCTTCCCACTGGGCGAATCGTTCATGCAGCAACGGGTCGGTGAATAGCAGCCAGAGCAGGTTGCGCCGTTCAGGGGGATGCCTGTCAAAGCCGAAAAGCTGTCGGGCTGGCGCATTGAAATCCAGCACGTCCCAGCGAAGGTTGAGGACATAGGCAGCATGAGGGGCTAGATCGTGCATGAGGCGCTGCACCAGAGGAGGTAACACACACCAGGTTTTGCCGGGTTCAGCGGGAGGGCGCGCATGGGCCAGCAGGAAGAGGTGGCGGCGCTCGGTGGCATCAAGTTTGAGCACCCGCGCCAGGCTATCCAGGAAGCTGGCGGAAACGCCGATATCTCGTCCTTGTTCCAGCCAGGTATACCAGGTCAAGCCGACACCCGCTAGGGCCGCTACTTCCTCGCGCCGCAGGCCTGGCGTGCGGCGCCGCCCGCCGCTGGGCAAGCCAACATCGGCAGGACTTAGGCGTTCGCGCCGTGCGCGCAAAAAGGCGGCGAGGTCAGGGCGGCTTCTTTCCAGGGTTCGCATGAGTGAATTAGGTTGTTTTAAGTAATAGTATAAATTGTTAAATTGTAATTGTTTAAAGAGGGCCTGAGAATGACCGCTTATGAATTCAGGAGAGGCGGTATGAACTCAAACTCTTGCGTGGCGGTGTTGCCTGCGCACGCCGTCGGCAGCCCTCCGTGGCTGGGCTTGTCCGTGTTGTTGCTGGCGGGGTTTGTGACAATCTTTGATCTGTTCGTCGTCAACGTGGCTATTCCCAGCATGCAGGCCGATCTAGAGGCCAGTTTTTCGCAGATCGGTTTTATTGTGGCGGGCTACGAGCTGGCCTTCGGGGTGTTGCTGATTACCGGCGGTCGCCTGGGTGACATGTTGGGGCGGCGCCGCCTGTTCGTTGCGGGTATGGCTGGATTCACTCTGGCGTCGGTTCTGTGCGGCCTGGCGCCTGGTGCCGGTTATCTGATTGGCGCGAGGGTGCTGCAGGGGCTGGCGGCTGCTTTGCTGTTTCCCCAGGTTTACGCCTCCATTCGCGTCAATTTTGATGGCAGTGACAGCCGCCGCGCGTTTGGTTTGCTGGGCATGACCCTGGGTCTGGCGGCGATCGCCGGGCAGGTGCTAGGCGGTTGGCTGGTGTATGTCGATCTGTTCGCGCTGGGCTGGCGCAGCATTTTTCTGATCAATGTGCCTATCGGCTTGTTTGCCATCGTGGCGGCACGCCATATTCCCGAATCACGGGCGCCGCAGCAAGCGGCGCTGGACTGGCCCGGTGTGTGTCTCGTGAGCGGCGGGCTGATTTTGCTGCTCGTGCCACTGATCGAAGGTCCGGGCCAGGGCTGGCCTGCCTGGACTTGGGCTAGCCTGGCCGCCGCTGCCGTGTTGCTGGCCGGCTTCTGCAAGCAACAGGAGAAAAGACGGAAGTCGGGCCGCTTGCCCCTGGTGGATATGCCGTTATTGGGTCAGTGCCGGTTTGCAGTAGGCGCTTTGCTGGTCTTGCTGATCTATTCCACCTCCAGCTCTTTTTTCCTGTGCTTTGCCCTATTGGTGCAGTCTGGATTTGGCCTGGATCCTTTTGTGGCGGGCAGTATTTTCGCACCCTGCAGCGTGGGCTTTGTCCTGGCTTCGCTGACCGCACCGCGTCTGGTCGCTCGCTGGGGGGCTCGCGCCATTGTGGCGGGCGCGCTGGTCTATGCGGTGTCGCTAGGACTGTTGATCGCGCAGGTAAAGCTGGCTGGCGCAGATCTGGCGCCCAGCCATTTGATTCCGTTGCTGGCGGTGGCGGGGGCGGGGCAGGGGCTGATCATGACGCCCTTGTTGAACCTGGTGCTGGGCTTTGTGGATGAAGCACGGGCTGGCATGGCGGCGGGCGTGATTGCCACGCTGCAGCAGGTGGGCGCCGCGTTTGGCGTGGCCGTTGTGGGCATATTGTTTGCCACGGCCTTGGCTGCGCACTCTGGCGCGGCCAAGGCCGGCCAATACGCCTCGGCTTTCGCCGCCGGGATGTTCTACAACTTGATTGCAGCGCTGCTAGCCTGCCTGTTGCTGCTGATCCTGGCCAGAGTGCAGCGTTAGGCGATGTGCTGTGCCCCGTGCAGCCGTGTGAGTCTGCAATGGGGCCGGGATGGCGTTTGCCGCAGCTTAGGCGCGGGATTTGCGGGTGATGGGCAATATCCAGCGGGCCAGCCAGGCCAGGACGACGCCAGCTGCCGCGCCTATGGTATCGGCGAGCAGGTCTGCCCATTCGCCGGAGCGACCGAAACTCGGTTGTATCAGTTCGATCAAACCGCCATAGGCAATGGCGGCAATAAAGGCGCGCAGCGCCCAGCGCGGGCGGGCCAGCACGACGGGAAAGACCAGGGCGGCGAAGGCCAGCGCATGGTGCAGTTTATCGCCGCCAGCGACACGGGGCAGCGAGCCAGGCGCTGCCAGCGTCAGGTAGGTAATAAGGATCAGCAGGGCCAGGGTGGCAAAAATGGCCAGTCGGTCGAGTGTGGATTGAGGCATGAACAGGGGCGCTGAAGACAGGGCGATAGGCTGGGAAAGAAGGAGGCCGCTTGCCCGGACGGATGGTGCTGCCGGTGCGAAGACCGGCGCATCGTCTGAGGGGGGGGCGCAGTCGTGTTGTGGTGCTGATTGGCGGTGCGGGCAAAAGCCGTACCGCCAGGGCTCGCAGTACCGGCAGGGCTCGCAGTATCAACCGCAGTACCAACGTTAGGCGGCGCCTGCGGTTCTTGCGGCAGGATGGTAGCACGCGGCAGGCGGGTTCCCGTGCCGCGTAACAGGGCGAACCAGGCCGTAACGTTTGAAAATAGCGTCAAGGAAAGAAGGCTGAAAGGGTATGGAAAGAGGGCGGCCGTTGCGGCGCTAGCGGCAGCGGCTTGGGCGCAGGCCGCGGGGTAGGCTAGAATGCGGGTTCTGCGGCTTGGGCTCTCGCCCTCTGTCGCGCCTTTTCCTGTTTTGCGCTGCGCTGGATCTCTCTGGTGGCAGGCAAGGAGTCTGTCATGTTGCGCGCCTGCTGGCTGGCAGCGTACGTCTGCGCCATCTTATTGGCCAATGTGTTTCTGGATAGCTTTATCAGTCTGCCCGGATTCGGCCTGTTCAGTATCGGTTCCATTTTCTTCGCTGCCGTGTTCACGCTGCGCGACCGCCTGCATGGCTACGGTTTGCCGACCGTGTATCTGGCGATTGCCCTGGCTTTGCTGGTCACGGCGGCTTACGGCCAGTTCGTCGCCCGTCTGCCGCCGCGATTCCTGCTGGCATCCTTTGCGGCGGTGCTGGCTGGCGAACTGGCCAGAACCGCGCTATTCCAGCGTCTGAGCCATAGGCGCTGGCATGCGCGTGTCCTGGCTTGCAATGTGGTCAGCGTGCCGCTGGATAGCGCCGCTTTTACCTTGCTGGCGTTTGCCGGCATGATGAGCGCCTATGACATGGCGCAGATTATTTATGCGGATGTCGTTGGCAAGTTTCTGGTGGCCGCCGCCTTGGCCTTCCTGCCCTTCATGCAAATAGAGCGAACCCGCCACACCGAGCCGCTGGCCGCCGCCAAGCCGGTCAGCGCCATGGGGGCGGACGCGGCACGCCCAGGAGAAATATCGTGCTAAATCCTTATGCCAGGCGTCGGCTGCAAGCCGCGCTGCGCCGCGCCCGGAATCAGGCCGGGCTGCCGGCTGCTGGCGCGGCGGGGGAAACACCCCTGGCGCCCGCAGCCGGGGATCACACCTTGGTGCCGGAACGGGCAGACGATTACCGTTCGCCCGATACCGGCGCGGTGCTGAAAACCATTGCCAATCCGCATCCCGCCATGCGGACCTGGCAGCATCATGAACTGGTGCTGCCAGAGCTATGCCCGGCGTCACATAATCCAGGGCCGGGCTCCTGGCTGAAGATAAGCTATCGCAGCCAGACGCGTTTTCTGGAAGTGTTTTCGCTGGGGGCGTATCTCCAGTCATTTGTCGGGCATCGTCTGGTGCGCGATGTGGAACAGCTCACGCAAGTTCTGGCGCGGGATTGCGCGAAGGCGCTGGGGCATGACGTCGAGCTGGAGGGCTGTTTTGTCCTTCCGGCCTTGGGCCAGACCGTCCGCACGCGGGTGCGGGCGGGCGGTGCGGCGCGGACAATGCCGGTTTAGCCTGGCCTTGCAGGCATGTCAGGGGGACGGCGCCGGATGTGGCGGGTGGCGTTCCAGATGGCGGTAGATGGTGCTGCGATGAATGCCCAGCCGCCGGGCTGCCTGTGAAACGTTGCCGCTGCAGGCGGCCAGGGCGTGTTCGATCATGGCGAGCGTGGCATGGCGCAGGCCGGTAGCGCTTGTTTCGTTTTCCCTGGGCTGATGGGCTGGCGCGGCAGCGGCGCTGCTAGGGGCGGCGGGCGCATCCAGGGCATGGGGCGCCGTGGCGGGCTGGCCTGCCGATATGCTCGGCGCGCCAGGCAGCATGGCGCTTTGCAGATAGGCCGCGACATCCATTGCAGTAATCACGCTGCCGGGCGCACTCATGACGCTCAAGGCGCGCATGAAAGCATGCAGTTCGCGGTAATTGCCAGGCCAGGGGTGAGCCGTGAGCCTATCCAGGGCGCAGTCGTCGAGTGTCAGCGGCAGCGCATCGCCCGCCGTGGCGCGCAGCATGCTGCACAGATAGCTGCGCAAGTCGGCGCGTTCGCGCAGCGGCGGCAGGTTGACGCGCAAATCGTGCAAGCGATAGAACAGGTCGTTGCGGAATTGCTCGGCCTGAACCAGCGCGCCGATATCCCGGTGGGTGGCGCTGATCAGGCCGAACTCGACCGGTATCAGCCGGTCGGAGCCCAAAGGCTGCACCGCGCGTTCCTGCAAGGCGCGTAGCAGGCGCGTTTGCAGGCTGAGCGGCATGTCTCCGATTTCATCCAGAAACAGCACGCCGCCGTCCGCTTCGCGCAGCCGGCCGCGCGAACCGTTGCGGCGCGCGCCTGTAAAGGCGCCGGCTTCATAGCCGAAGAGTTCAGCTTCGATCAGGGATTCCGGCAGGGCGCCGCAGTTCACGGCGACAAACGGGCCGCCGGACCAGCGGCTGGCCGCATGCAGGCGGCGCGCGTAGATTTCTTTGCCTGCCCCGGTTTCCCCCTGCAGAAAGACGCCCAGGCCGCCATCAAAGGCGCGCCGCACGGCGTCAAAGCGGCTGCCCAGCTGAGGGTCCAGGGCCAGATTGGCCGCCAGGGCCGGGTGTGGCCGTGCCGAGGCAGGTCGTTCTTCTTTGGCCGGTGCTGCGGGCAGGCTGGCGGCGCCGTGGATGGCCTGGGGAAAATCGGGAGTCTGGGGAATCTGGGGAGTCTGGGAGGATGGGGGCGCAGCAGCGCCGGCAGCCGGTGTTTTTCCTGCGGCGGCAGGGGCGGCAGGGGCGGCGGGGGCTCGCGCGAGCGGCGCGCCGCTTGCAGGCAGCAGCCTGCGGCTGCGCAGCAGGCTGGCGTAAAACCGTTCGCCATCCGGCGCCAGCAATAAGGCGGGATCCGGCCCGAGTTGTTGCCAGTCGCCCAGCCAGCGTTGCGCCGGCTGATCGAGCAGCTCGCGCCATGAGGCGCGCAGCAAGGTCAGGGCCAGGTCGTTGGCGCCAACGATATGGCCGTCTTCCAGCAGCAGCAGGGCGCGTTCGGTGGATTCCAGCAAAGAGGGCTGGCGCTGGAACACGAGCAGTTCCCGGCCGGCCTGACTTTGCTGCATCATGCGGTTGGTAATCAGGCGCGAGCATAGCGACGCAAGTCCCAGCGCGTAATCATGCAGCTGTGAGGCTTCGCCGGAGATATCCAGCACTCCCATGCGGTCACCGCGCGGCGACCAGACCGGGGCGCCATGGCAACTCAGAATCCGGTTGCAGTGCAAATAGTGTTCCGCGCCGTGCACGCGTACCGGCGCATTTTCCAGCAGCGCGGTGCCGATGGCATTGGTGCCGCGGTATTGTTCGGCCCAGCTGACACCGGGCTGCAGCGCTACGCTTTCCGCTTGTTGCAGGAAATTGGTGTTGCCTGCGGTTTGCAGAATGACACCGGTGGCATCGGCGAGCAGCACGACGCCTGAATGGCCTCCCACCATATTAGAGAGTGTGTCGATTTCCGGCTGCGCGGCTTCCAGCAGACTGGCGTGCTGGGCGATCCTGACATTGAGTTCGCCGCGCACCAGCATGACGGGGTCGGGCTGCATGTCGGATTCACGCGCCATGCAGCGTTGCCAGGAGCGCAGGACTGAAGCCGCCGAAGGTTCGGCTTGCAGTGCGGCGGCGAAATGGAACGTCATCTCTATGGCCTCCCTTAGAACGTGTTTACGATCTATGCGTGGTGCCCGCAAGGCAGCGCAAGCTGGCCTAAATGGCAGTGTCGCTTTTTGCGACAGATGCTGCTGCGAAAGGTGTTGCAGTGTCGCGAATTGCAGCGTCGCAGCCAGGGCGGACGTCGGTACAGCATAAGCAAATTATGCCTTAAACCGGTGTGTGTGCCAGCGCGGAAAACGAGAAGCATTTTTTTCATTGCCTTGGCACGCTAATTGCTTGTGTCTGTGTAAGGGCGGCGCCGCATGGTGCGGTTCCGAACCGTTAAAGGAGAAGAGGCATGAATCTGTCAGATTTGAAGAAGCTGGGGCTGGATGTCGAATTTCCGTTCAAGAAGAAATATGAGAACTACATTGGCGGCAAATGGGTAGCCCCGGTTGCCGGCAATTACTTCGAGGACATTTCGCCCATCACCGGCCAGGCCTTTACCAGTGTGCCGCGCTCCGACGCGCAGGATATCGAACTGGCGTTGGATGCCGCCCATGCTGCGCGCGCGGCATGGGGCAGAACGTCTGCCGCCGAGCGTTCCAATATTCTGCTGCGCATCGCAGACCGGATTGAACAGAACCTGGAACGCCTGGCCGTTGCCGAAACCATAGACAACGGCAAGCCCTTGCGTGAAACCATGGCAGCTGACCTGCCGCTGGCCGTTGACCATTTCCGTTACTTTGCCGGTTGCCTGCGTGCTGAGGAAGGCGCGATCTCCGAGATCGACAGCACAACGGTGGCCTACCATTTCAAGGAACCCATTGGCGTTGTTGGCCAGATCATTCCGTGGAATTTCCCGCTGCTGATGGCTTCCTGGAAGCTGGCGCCCGCGCTGGCTGCCGGTTGCCCGGTCGTCCTGAAACCCGCCGAACAAACGCCGGCCTCCATTCTGGTGCTGATGGAATTGATTGGCGATCTGCTGCCTGCCGGCGTTCTGAATATCGTCAATGGTTATGGCAAGGAAGCCGGGGAAGCGCTGGCCACCAGCAAGCGCATCGCCAAGGTGGCCTTCACCGGTTCCACGCCGGTTGGCCGCCATATCCTGCATGCGGCGGCCGAAAACCTGATTCCGGCGACGGTGGAGCTGGGAGGCAAGTCGCCCAATATCTTCTTTGCCGATGTGCTCGACAAGGACGATGCCTTCCTGGATAAGGCGCTGGAGGGCTTGTCGATGTTTGCCCTGAATCAGGGGGAAATCTGCACTTGCCCGTCACGCATCCTGATCCAGGAGTCCATTTACGAGCGTTTCATTGAAAAGGCCGTGGCCAGGGTGAAGTCCATCAAGACCGGCAACCCGCTGGACCGCCAGACCATGGTGGGCGCGCAGGTATCCAAGGTGCAGATGGACAAGATTCTGTCCTACATCGACATCGGCCGGAATGAGGGCGCGGAATGCCTGATCGGTGGCGCCCGCAATCCGCTCAAGGGCGGCTTGGAAGAGGGCTATTACGTCAGCCCGACCATGCTGCTGGGCAAGAATGACATGCGTATTTTCCAAGAGGAGATTTTCGGTCCGGTTGCCGCAGTCACCACGTTCAAGGACGAGGACGAGGCGATTGCCATTGCCAATGACACGTCCTTCGGCCTGGGCGCCGGGGTCTGGACGCGGGACGGTTCGCAAGCCTATCGGGTGGGGCGTGGCGTGCAGGCCGGCCGGGTCTGGACCAACTGCTATCACCTGTATCCGGCGCACGCTGCGTTTGGCGGGTACAAAGAGTCGGGCATTGGCCGTGAAACTCACAAGGTCGCCCTGTCCAACTACCAGCAGACGAAGTGCCTGCTGGTGAGCTACAGCCCGAACGCATTGGGCTTTTATTGAGCACGAAACGCGCGGGCGGGCGCTGGGATAGTCCCGGCGTGCAGCCTGCGCGTCGCCTGCGGCGCCAGGCGCTGCAGGCACCAGTGGCGGACAGGCAGGAGAGGGCGCACGGCCTTGTCCGGTGTTTGTCCATGATGGTGTTTGCTTTGTTTCAAGGAGCGTATCCATGCAACGCACAATGAAAGCGGCAGTTCTACGTACTTTCGGCCAGCCCCTGCGGATTGAGGAAGTCGAAGTTCCGCGTCCGGGGCCGGGTGACATTCTGGTCAAGATTGAAGCTTGCGGTGTTTGCCATACCGACTTGCACGCGGTGGAAGGGGATTGGCCGGTCAAACCCAACCCGCCTTTCATTCCTGGCCATGAAGGCGTGGGCCATGTCGTGGCGGTTGGCCAGGGAGTGACGCATGTCAAGGAAGGCGACCGCGTCGGGATTCCTTGGCTGTATTCGGCTTGCGGCTATTGCGAGCACTGCCTGGGCGGCTGGGAAACGCTATGCGAGAAGCAGCAGAACGCTGGCTACTCGGTGAATGGCGGCTTTGCTGAATATGCGCTGGCCAATGCGGCTTATGTCGGCCTGTTGCCCAAAAGTGTGAACTTTATCGAAATTGCGCCCATTTTGTGCGCGGGGGTGACGGTTTACAAGGGCCTGAAAATGACTGATACCCAGGCAGGGCAATGGGTGGCCATTTCGGGGATTGGCGGCTTGGGGCATGTGGCCGTGCAATATGCGCGGGCCATGGGCCTGAATGTCGCTGCTGTCGATGTGGATGATGAGAAGCTGGCACTGGCCCGCGAGCTGGGCGCTGAAGTGACCGTCAATGCGCGCAACACCGACCCCGCGGCTTACCTGAAACGCGAAGTGGGCGGTGTGCATGGCGCGCTGGTCACGGCGGTGTCGCCGATCGCATTCCAGCAGGCCATGGGGATGACGCGCCGTGGCGGCACGATTGCCCTGAATGGCCTGCCGCCGGGCGAATTTTCCCTGTCCATTTTTGACATGGTGCTCAATGGCACGACGGTGCGCGGCTCCATTGTCGGGACCCGGCTGGACTTGCAGGAAGCTCTGGATTTTGCCGGCGATGGCAAGGTCAAAGCGACGGTGACTTCCGACAAGCTGGACAACGTCAATGCGGTATTTGACCGCATGCGCCAAGGCAAGATCAATGGCCGCGTGGTGCTGGATCTGGCAGCGTAAGCGCTGGCGGGGTGCCGCCAGGGTGGGGCATCCATAAAAAATACCCCAAACAGGAGGTCACTCCTGTTTGGGGTATTTTGTGTTGGCGGAAGCTTAGGCGTCGGCGTCGTTCGCCGTTTCTACCGCCTGGGCCATGAAGCCGCCGCTCTGGCGTTCCCAGAGACGCGCATAGAGGCCGCCTTGCGCCAGCAGCTCGGCGTGCGTGCCGCTCTCGACGATATGGCCCTGGTTCAGCACGACCAGGCGATCCATGCGGGCAATGGTGGAAAGGCGGTGGGCAATGGCGATGACCGTCTTGCCGCGCATCAAGACATCCAGGCTGTCCTGGATGGCGGCTTCGACTTCCGAATCCAGTGCCGAGGTGGCTTCATCCAGCACCAGAATAGGCGCGTTTTTCAGCAGGACGCGGGCGATGGCAATGCGCTGGCGCTGCCCGCCAGACAGCTTCACGCCGCGTTCACCGACATAAGCGTCCAGCCCTTGACGGCCATCGCCGTCGCTCAGTTTGGGCACGAAGTCTGCCGCGCTGGCCTGGCTCAGGGCTTCGAAGAGTTCCGCATCGCTGGCGCCGGGGCGGCCATACAGCAGGTTCTCGCGGATGGAACGGTGCAGCAGCGAAGGTTCCTGGGTCACGATGCCAATTTGTTCGCGCAGGCTGTCTTGCTGCACCCGGGCAATATCCTGCTGGTCAACCAGAATGTGTCCGCCCTGGACGTCATACAGGCGCAGCAGCAGATTGACCAGCGTGGATTTGCCCACGCCAGAGGGGCCGATCAGGCCGATTTTCTCGCCGGGCCGGATATGCAAATCCACGCCTTGCAGCACGGGATGGCGTTCGTCATAGTGGAATTGAACGGCATCGAAGCGGATGTCGCCTTGCGTGACGGCCAGTGGCGCGGCAGCCGGGACATCGACGACACTGCGCGGCTGAGCGATGGTGCGCAGGCCGTCCTGAACCACACCGAAGCTCTCGAAAATACCGCTGACGACCCACATGA
Source organism: Kerstersia sp. (assembly GCF_052103615.1). Taxonomy (NCBI): domain Bacteria; kingdom Pseudomonadati; phylum Pseudomonadota; class Betaproteobacteria; order Burkholderiales; family Alcaligenaceae; genus Kerstersia; species Kerstersia sp. The sequence continues at coordinate 18,993 of NZ_JBQEKA010000016.1, forward strand.
TCCAGCCGGACATGGTGTTGATGCGGATCACCAGGCCGGTGGAAAGCGCGATGACGCCCAGGGAGGCATGGCCCGTGTGCCACAGCCAGACCGCCAGCCCGGCGGTGCCGACAATCAGGATGCCGCTTAGGCTGGTAATGGCGAAATCCATGGCGGTAATGACGCGGCCGGACATTTGCGCTTTGGCCGTCTGTTCGGCCATGGCTTCCTGGGCATGCTGTTCTTCCAGGCGGGTATGGGCGAACAGCTTGAGCGTGATGATATTGGTATAGCTATCCACAATACGGCCCAGCAGCTTGGCGCGCGCTGCGGCTGAGGCGGCGGAGCGGCGCCGGGCCAGCGGCACGAAATAGGCCAGCAGGCCGATATAGCACACCAGCCAGAACAGCAGGGGCAAGGTCAGCAGCCAGTCCGCCTGCGCGAACAGGTAGATGGCGCTGCCCGAGTACACCACCATGCGCCAGAGGGCATCCACCATTTGCACCGAGGATTCGCGCAGCGCCAGCGAGGTTTGCATGATGCGGCTGGCGGTGCGGCCCGCCAGATCGTTCTGGAAGAAAGCCAGGCTTTGTCCAAGAACATAGCGGTGGTTCTGCCAGCGGATCATGGTGGCGAAGTTCGGATTGATGGTCTGGTGTACCAGCAGGTTGTGCAGGCCCGATAACACCGGGCGCACCAGCAGGGCGATGATCGCCATGGTCAACAGGGCCGTGCCATGCACGGTAAAGAAGTCTTCCTTGGCGGTGGATTGCGCCATATCGACGATTTCACCGATAAAGCTGAAGAGCGCGACTTCCACCAGCGAGCCTGCCAGCCCGATCACCAGCAGCAGGATGAACCAGGGCCAGACCTGCTTGAGGTAGTAACGGTAGAACGCGCCGACGGCATCCGGGGGCGCCGTGTCGGGGGACGGCCTGAACGGGTTTATCAGACTTTCGAAGCGTTGAAACAGGGACGGCTTGGTGGGTTTGGACATGCGGGACTCAGTGTTTTTCATGCTGTGTGCAACGGGGTCAATCCTGCGATGCGCGCGGCGCGTCAGCGGGGGCGGCATCGTCGGGAGTGGCCGTGCCGGGCGGTACCGGCGCGTTATGTTCGTGATGGTCTTCTGCTGGATGATACCGGCGCGCGCGCCATCGGACACGGAAGTCGTTCCAAAGCGGCGGCATGGACAGGACCAGCAGGAAGAAGGCAAGCGGCAAAGTCATGGAGTAGCCCCAGGACTGGAAACCGAAAGCGCCTGTCATGGCGCCTACCAGGAAAGCCAGCAGCAGCTTGCTGTGCAGAACCAGTTTGGTGCGGTTGGCAACCACCCGGCCATGCCCGCGATGGGTGGCGCGGGGGCTGTTGATATAGAACAGTTTGCCCAGCTCTATACCGATGTCTGTGACCATGCCGGTAACGTGAGTGGTGCGTATCACCGCATTGGAAATTTTGGTAATCAGGGCGTTTTGCAAGCCCATCATATAGCACAGCAGCACGACGGTGGGCGGCTGGAGAAAAGTCACTTGTCTGGCGATTTGGGCGCCAATCAGGCCGAACAGCAGCAGCAGCGCCGCTTCCAGCAGCATCGGAATGGAGTATTGCGAATGCAGGCGCTGACGCCTTGCATAGTTGACCAGAATAGAGGTCGTGATGGCGCCAGCCAGAAACGAGCAGATCGCCACGACGCAAGCCAGGGCCAGTTCCACATTGCGGGCGCTGAGATGGTCGGCGATGCCGGAGACCATGCCGGACATATGCGAGGTGTACTGGCCGACCGCCAGAAAACCGCCAGCGTTCGCCGCGCCCGCGACAAACGCCAGGCAGGCGCCCAGGCGTGCGTCATTCTGAGGCGTCCGACGAATATCGGTCCAGTGTGTATAGCGCGACGGCATAACCTTTCCAAAAGCGGGGGAGCAGCGGAAACGGGAGCGTATGGCCCTGGCAAGGCAAGGGGACGCGCTGCGGCGGTCCGGTCCAGATGATCTGCATTATAGGAGCGCCAGGCGTGGCGTGCAGCGGGCAATGAATCGGCCGGGGGCGGCAAGGCGGGCGCGGGGCATGGCACAGTGCTGCGGGATTGCATGGCAGGCGGCCAGTAAGCTGAGCCAGTAGCCAGTAGCCA
>NZ_JBQEKA010000016.1:21199-52359 GCF_052103615.1 Kerstersia sp.
TGCTATCATCAGTCGCTCAGCAGCGGCCCAGGCCGCGCGCGCCGTTTTGCTGCGCGCTGTTTTGCTTTTTTGCGACTCTTTTTAACTGCGTCTGCCGGAACGATACCGGGGGCGCCCACAGACCGAGCCGGCATGCGTTCCAATCACTCCCGTTCCCGCGGTGCTGCTGTTCCGGGCGCCAGACGCCGCAGACCTTTTTCCGCGCAGAGGCTGGCCATCCTCGGAGTGTCGCTGCTGTTTGCCTTGGTGGCAGGCTGGTTTGGGCAGGACGGGGCGCCGCCAGCGGATGACAGACCGGCTGGCCGTGTCTCAGCCGATGGCCTGCGATCCGACGGCGCGGCTGCCGGACAATCGGCGGCGCAGTGGCCAGCGCTGCCGGCAGATCAGTACCGTTACACGCTGGCGGGACAGGTCGTGAATGTGGCCGATGGTGACACCCTGACGGTGCGGCCCGCCGGCCAGGCGCAGCGCCGCATCCGCCTGGCCAATATCGACGCGCCGGAAACCGGGGATGGCGCGGCCCGCCCCGGCCAGCCGTTTGGCGTCGCGGCCCGGCGTGAACTGGAGAGCCTGGTGGCGGGGCAGCAGGTTTCTCTGCAGTGCTATGAAGAAGACCATTACGGGCGTGACGTCTGCGATGTGCTGCTGGGGGGCAATGACAGCGCCAACCGGCGCATGGTGGCGGCTGGCTATGCCTGGGCCAATCAGCAAGGCAAGGGCAAGCATTTGCGCGACACTTATATGCTGACGCTGGAGCGCCAGGCAAGGGCCGCCAAGCAGGGAATCTGGGCTGAAACGGGGGCGATCCGGCCCTGGGTATGGCGCTATGATTGCTGGCAGCAGGGAAAGTGCTGACGCCATCAGCGGCGTTGCTGGCTGGGGCAGGCACACGGGGTAGTCGGATTGGAGCGGGGGACGGGGATGCGTGTATTGCGGTGGGCACGTTGGGGGGTCATGCTGGCTGCGGCAGGGCTGGCCGGTTGCGACCGGACGCCGGTAAACAGTCCATACGCCGATGGCGCCATGGCGGAAAATACGCTTTACACCACCTTCATCAGCCGGTCGCCCAAATCGCTGGATCCGGCCAAGTCCTACGCGACGGATGAAACGCCCTATACCTACAATATTTACGAGCCGCTGTACGGGTACCACTATCTCAAGCGGCCTTATGAACTGATCCCGCGCGCGGCGCAAGCCATCAGCGAACCGGCGTATTACGATGCGGCAGGCAAGCGTTTGCCGGCTGATGCGCCGGGCGACAGCATCGCGGAAAGTGTCTATGACATCCGCCTGCGCCCCGGCATTCTGTTCCAGCCGCACCCGGCATTTGCCCGCACCGAAGAGGGCGGCTACCGGTATTGGCCAGTAGCGGAAACGGATTTGCAGACGGTGGCTGGCGTGCCTGATTTTCCGGATACCGGCACGCGGGCGCTGACTGCGCACGACTATGTGTATGCCTTCCGGCGTCTGGCGCATCCGCGCCTGGCTTCTCCCATTCTTTCGGTGATGGCCGAGCACGTTGAAGGCATGGAGGACTACAGCGCCGGGCTCAAGCAAACCTATGACGAATTGCTGGCGGCATTCCGGCGCGAGCATCCTGACGCCGATAGGCGCGAGCTGCCCTGGCTGGATTTGCGGGAACATGGTTTTGCCGGTGTTCAGGCGCTGGACGACCATACGCTGCGGGTGCGCGTCAAAGGAAAATATCCTCAGTTCAAGTACTGGCTGGCCATGACCTTCCTGGCCCCCATCCCCTGGGAAGCGGATCGTTTCTATCACCAGCCAGGCATGGCCGAACGCGATTTGTCGCTGGATACCTGGCCGGTAGGAACCGGGCCGTATTATCTGGCGGAGTCGCTGCGCAACCGCCGCCATGTGCTGCAACGCAATCCCAACTTCCGGGGGGAGCCCTATCCCTGCGAAGGCGAGCCAGAGGATCAGGCGGCAGGCCTCTTGGAAGACTGCGGAAAAATGACGCCTTTTGTGGACCGCGCAGTGTTCAGCCTGGAAAAAGAAGCGATTCCCCTGACCGGGAAATTCATGCAGGGCTATTACGATTTGCCGCAGATGGAACGCGGTGAACTGGGCGTGGCCATGCGGGTCGCGGCCGGGGATTCCGCTGATAAGGCCGCGCGTTATGCCGAGCGGGGCATTCAATTGCCCAGCACGGTGGAAACAACCATTTGGTATATGGGCTTCAATTGGGATGATCCGGTGGTGGGCAAGGGGGATAGCCCTGAACAGGCGGAACGTAACCGCAAATTGCGCCAGGCCATCAGCATCGCATTTGACTGGGAAGAATACGTCGCGCTGTTTGAAAACAGCCAGGCGCTGGTTGCGCAAGGGCCGGTGCCGCCCGGTGTGCTGGGCTACGACGATGGCCCCGAAGGCATCAACACCCAAGTCTATGAGATTGCCGAGGGCAAGCCGGTACGCAAGTCTCTGGAAGAGGCTCAGCGCTTGCTGGCAGAAGCCGGGTATCCGGATGGCCGCGATGCCGAGAGCGGCCGGCCGCTGGTGCTGTTCTACGATTCCATGACCGGGGTTGGTTCAAACCCGGCGGAAGATTGGTACCGCCGTCAATTGGCCAAACTGGGCATACAGCTGGAAGTCCGGGCGACAGATTTCAACCGCTTCCAGGAAAAAATGCGTAATGGCAGCGCCCAGATCTTCATGTGGGGGTGGGTCGCGGATTATCCCGATGCCGAAAACTTCCTCTTTATGCTGTACGGCCCTAACGGCAAGGCGAAGTTCGGCGGGGAAAATGCGGTCAACTACGCCAATCCGGCATTCGATGCCTTGTTTGAACAGATGCGCTTTCTGGACGATGGCCCGGAAAAAAAGGCCTTGATCGACCGTATGGTTGCCATCCTGCAGCAGGATGCGCCCTGGATGTTCGGTTATTTCCCGATGTCCGGCGGGGCCTATCACCAGTGGCTGCATAATGCCAAACCGACCCAGATGGTACGCAATAATCTGCCTTATCTCCGGTTGGATGTCGCCCGCCGCGAGGAAAACGTAGCGCGCTGGAATCACCCGTCGTGGTGGCCATTATGGCTGGCGGGCGCCCTGGCTGCCGTGGGGGCGGCACTGGCGGTTCGCGCCTTGCGGCGCCGCGACCACCAGGCGGTGCGGCCTGACGGAGGCAAACAATCATGATGGCTTATACCTTGCGCCGCTTGCTGCACGGCGCCATCATCCTGATCGGGGTCAATCTGTTGACTTTTCTGCTGTTTTTCTGGGTCAACAGCACGGACGATATGGCGCGTGTGGCCATTGGCGGCCAGCGCATCAGCCAGCAGGCAGTCGAACAATGGAAAGCGGCGCATGGCTATGACAAGCCGCTGTTCTATAACGCCGAGGCGCCGGGCAGCGGCAAGCTCACCGATACCATTTTCTATACGCGTTCTGCGCCTTTGCTGGCGCTGGATTTCGGCCAGTCTGATGCTGGCCGGGATATCGGCCGGGAAATCCGCAACCGTATCGGGCCCAGCCTGGCGCTGGCCCTGCCTAGTTTCATCCTGGGCATGGCTGCCAGCATCGTGTTCGCCTTGTTATTGGTGTTTTTCCGCGCGACCCGCCTGGATTTCTGGGGGGTAGTTCTGTGCGTGGTGCTGCTGTCGATTTCCAGCCTGTTCTATATCATCGCCGGGCAATGGCTATTCGCCAAAGTCTGGCAGCTGGTGCCTTATTCCGGTTTCCAGCCGGGAACAGACATGATCCGTTTCCTGGCGCTGCCGATACTGGTGGCCGTGATTGCCAGACTGGGGCCTGAGGCACGGTTTTACCGCACGCTGTTCCTTGAAGAAATCGGCAAGGATTATGTGCGCACGGCGCGTTCCAAAGGTCTGCCGGAAACGGTGGTACTGTTCCGCCATGTGCTGCGCAACGCGCTGCTGCCTATCCTGACGGGCGCGGTGTCGGCCATTCCGTTGTTGTTCATGGGCAGCCTGGTGGCCGAGGCGTTTTTCGGAATTCCCGGCTTGGGCAGCTACACCATTGATGCCATCAACGCCCAGGATTTTTCCGTGGTGCGCGCGATGGTGTTTTTGGGGGCGTCACTCTATATCGTTGGCGTGTTGCTCGCGGATATTTCCTATACGCTGGCCGATCCCCGCGTCCGTTTCCAATAGGCGGCCCGCATGCCCAAGTTCGTTCTGCTCTGGACCGATGCCGCGCTTTTCCTGGTGTTGGCATTTTTGTTGATTTATGCCTGGCGGGTGCGCCGCTTGCCTGCCTTGCGCGCCAGCTGGCGCGAGGTTTTCCGGCGTGCGCCGGCTGCCTGCTCGGCACTGGTGCTGCTCGTTTTCGGCAGTATTGCATTGCTCGACAGCGTGCATTTCCGCCCGCAGCTGCCGCCGGTGCCGGGCGCCGCCGCCGACGCGCCGCCCAGCTATGCGCCGGTGGTGCGCTCCGCGCTGGATCTGCTGTTGGATAGCACGGCGCTGGCCTCCCGCGAGAAAACCTATTCGGCGCCGCTGTCGGCGTATCAGTTCACCAAAGAGTCTCTGTTGCTCGATGGCATAACGGTGCGGGATTTTCCGCGTCTGCGTTATGGCGGCGCGCATCTGGATGAACCAGAACGCCAGCGCGGCGGCGATATTGCGCGGCGAACGGCGATAGGCGCGGGCGCCGGCGTGCTGCTTGCCTTGCTGTTGGCGGCGGGGCGGCGGTGCTGGGCTGGCGCAGGGAGGGCTGGCGGCAGGCTGCGGCGGATGTGCTGGCACGGCGTACCGTCTATCCCTGGTTTGCCTTGTGGTGCACGGCCAGTTGCTTGCTGCTGCTGGTGGCGCTGGCCATCAGCCTGGCGGGCGATTATCACATTCTGGGGACTGACCGTACCGGTAATGATGTGCTGTGGCAGGCGCTGAAGAGTCTGCGCACGGCGCTGGTGATCGGTTTTCTGACCTTGCTGGCCATGCTGCCGCCAGCGCTGTTTTTCGGGATTGCGGCCGGATATTTCAAGGGCCGGGTGGATACCGTCATCCAGTATCTCTACACCATCCTGACATCCATTCCGGGCGTGCTGCTGATTGCGGCCTGCGTGCTGCTGATGCAGGGTTTCATCGACCGCCATCCGGAACTGTATGCCACGGCGGCGGAACGCGCCGACCTGCGTCTGTTTCTGCTGTGCATGGTGCTGGGGCTGACGGGCTGGGCTGGTCTGTGCCGCCTGTTGCGGGCCGAGGCCTTGAAGTTGCGCGAGCTGGAATATGTGCAGGCGGCGCGCGCGTTTGGGGTATCGCACTGGCGTATCATGCTGCGCCACCTGCTGCCCAATGTGACGCATATCGTGTTGATTACTGCGGTGCTGGAATTTTCCGGGCTGGTGTTGTACGAAGCGGTGTTGTCGTATCTGGGGATAGGTGTGGATGCGACGACCCGGTCGTTTGGTTCGATGATAGATATGGCGCGGCTGGAAATGTCGCGGGATCCGATGGTTTGGTGGAATCTCTTGACCGCGTTTGGCTTTATGCTGGCGCTCGTGCTGGCTGCCAATCTGTTTGCCGATGCGGTGCGCGATGCCTTTGACCCCAACGGGAATCATGCCCGCTCGCGCCGCCGCCTGATGCGCCGCGGGCGCCTGGCGCCAGCGGCCAGGGCACTGCCGCCTGAGGCGCAAGCAGCCAGGGGGGAAGCGAAATGAATCAGAAAAAAACAGCAGGGGCGGCAGCGGGTGTGCTGCTGGAAGTCAGCGGTCTGGATGTGGATGTCGATACCGGGCTGGATGATGTCAGGGTGGTGAAAGAGCTGGCCTTCAGTATCGCCCGGGGGGAAACCTTTGCGCTGGTGGGCGAATCAGGCAGCGGCAAGAGCATGACGGCGCTGGCGCTGATGCGCTTGCTGCCCGCGGCAGCGCAACTGAGCAGCGGCACCGTGCGCCTGGCCGGAGAGGAAATATCCGGCGTATCGGAACAGGCCATGCGGCGTGTGCGCGGCGGGCGGATAGGCATGATTTTTCAGGAGCCTTCGACCAGCCTGAATCCGGTTATGCGCGTGGGTGACCAGATCATGGAAACGCTGCAGGCCCATACCAGCCTGCGCGGCGCCGCCTTGCGTGAGCGGGCCGTACGCTGGCTGGACCGCGTTGGCATTGCCGACGCCGCAGTCCGGATAGAGGATTATCCCTTCCAGTTTTCCGGCGGCCAGAAGCAACGCATCATGATTGCGATTGCGCTGGCGGCCGAACCGGCATTGCTGATCGCGGACGAGCCGACCACGGCGCTGGATGTGACTGTGCAGGCCCAGATTCTGGATCTGCTGGCGGATATCCAGCGGGAATTGGAAATGGCCGTGCTGCTGATCAGTCATGACCTGGCTGTTGTGCAGCGCGTGGCCGATCATGTGGCGGTCATGCGGCATGGCGAGGTGCTGGTCAGCGCGCCCGCCGAGGTGTTTTTCAGGCAGGCGGGGCACCCCTATGTGCAGCAGTTATTCGATGCCATTCCTTCCTATGACAAGCGCGGCCGCCCTTTGAGCGGCACGGCGGCATCCCGGCCGGCAGGCGTAACGGATGCGATGGAGGCCGCCGGGGCCGCTGGCGCAATGGCCATGGAGCACGGCGCGGCGCATTCTGGCTGGCAGCCGCTGGCCGAGGGCGTGCCGGCGTTGTCGGTGCGGAATCTGACCGTGTCTTATCCCGTCGGCGGTGGCGGCTGGCTGCGCCGGCGCGCGCGCAAACCGGTGGTCGATGGCTTGTCTTTTGAGCTGCAGGCAGGCGAGACCCTGGCTTTGCTGGGCGAATCCGGTTGCGGCAAGACCACGACGGGCAAGGCCTTGCTGCGTTTGCTTGATGCCCAGGCTGAAGTGGGCGGAGAGGTCAGCTTGCAAGGGGCCGATGTGTTCCGGGCCGATCGCCGCGCCATGCGCCGCTTGCGGCGCGGTATTCAGATCGTGTTTCAGGACCCCTATGGCTCGCTGGATCCGCGCATGCGTGTCGGCCAGGCCATAGAAGAAGGCCTGGTGTCGCTGCGTCCCGAATGGGATAAGGCGGAGCGCCAGCGCCGTATTGCCAGCTTGCTGCAGCGTGTCGGTCTGCCGGAAGATGCGGCCCTGCGCTGGCCGCATGAGTTTTCCGGCGGCCAGCGCCAGCGCATTGCAATTGCCAGGGCCTTGGCCGTCGAGCCGGCAGTGCTGGTGCTCGACGAGCCGACGTCGGCCCTGGATGTGTCCATTCAGGCGCAGATTCTGGATTTGCTGCGCGAATTGCAGGCAGAAACCGGTATGGCGTATCTGTTTATCACCCACAACTTCAGTGTCGTGGAGTACATGGCCGACCGTATTGCCGTCATGGAAGCCGGGAAAATTGCCGAGATCGGGGCGGCGCAGCAAGTGCTGGAGCAGCCGCAATCACAAGCAGCCAAGCGTCTGCTGGCTGCCGTGCCGCGTTTGGCCCTGGGCGATCCTGCCTGAGCAGCGCCAGGCGGATCTGCCTGGGGCGTTTCAGTAAGGGTCGGCAGGACGTGCCGCCTGCATTTGTCCGCAGGCATCCCGCAGCGCAGCGGCAAAACGCATGGTATTGGGGTGGGCGCGGCTGTCGCGGCGCGTGAAGAGCGCGATGGGGGGCAGCTGCCAGCCCAGCGTATAGGGCACGATGGCCACACCGGCGACGCGCACCAGTTCATTGGCAATATCGGCGGGCACGATGGAAATGGCCTGTTCGCTGCCAGCAATCAGCGTGCCAATCAATTCCGTTGAGTGGCTTTCCATCAGGGGGAGCGGCGGTGTGATGCCCGCCCGCAGGAATAAGCCGGCTACTTCTTCGCGCATGGGGGTGCCGGGCGCGCCAAGAATCCAGTCGAATTCGGCCAGCGCCTGCCAGTCCAGCGGGCGGCGGCTCAATTGCGCGGCCAGCCGGCGGTTGGCAATCAGCCGCGGCGGCTGGAGATAGAGCCGTTCAAAGTCCAGCCCTTCCAGATTCAAGGCCGGGTCGGCACGGCCGATGGCAGCGTCCAGGCTGTGATCGCGCAGCTGGATCAGCAATTGCGCGCTCGTGCCTTGATGAATGCGGGCGGCCAGGCGCGGCGTGTCTTGCTGCAAGCGGGTCAGGGCATCACACAGAACACGGCTGGAGACAAACGGGGTGGCGCCGATTTGCAGACGGGCGGCTAGCCCGGCGCCGGAGGCTTGAACGTCATGCACCAGATGACCGAGATCATTGATGATGACTGACGCGCGGGCCAGCACGATATGCCCCAGCGGGGTTGGCGCCATGCCGCGCGAAGAACGGTCAAACAGCGGCGCGCCGAACAGGGCTTCCAGTTCGCTCAGGGTGTTGGTGATGGCTGGCTGGCTGGTGGCAAGTTGTTCGGCCGCACGGGTGAGTGAACCATGCTGCTGGATCAGCAGCAAGAGTTGCAGATGGCGCATTTTCAGGCGCGCGGACAAGCGGCGGGCGAGCAGCTGCGGGTCGTGCGCGGCCAGGCTTTTGTCTTCGGACGCAGCAGTGGCGGATGCGCGCCTGACGGGCTGGGCAGGGGGCACAGGGGGCGTATCAGGCGCAGCGGGCGCATCTGGCGCGGCGGGCGTGTCGGACATGGGCGCAAGGTATAACAAAAAGGTTATGGGGGAATCATATAACAAAATAATTTCATTATGCGTTGAGCCATAGAATGGGATCCATCAACAGAAGGAGCTGGATCATGGCCAATAAAGACCGCGAAGCCGCATTGCACTATCACGAGTTCCCGGTGCCGGGAAAATTGTCCGTTATCTCCAGCAAACCGCTGGTGACGCAGCGGGATCTGGGCTTGGCTTATACGCCTGGCGTGGCAGCGGTCTGCGAAGAAATCGCGGCAGATCCGGCCAATGCCGCCCGCTATACCGGCCGCGCCAATCTGGTGGGCGTGATTACCAACGGCACGGCGGTTTTGGGCCTGGGGCATATTGGCGCGCTGGCTTCCAAACCGGTGATGGAAGGCAAGGCCGTGCTCTTCAAGCAGTTCGCCGGGATTGATGTCTTTGATATTGAAATCAACGAGACCGACCCCGACAAACTGGTGGATATTGTTGCCAGCCTGGAGTCAACCTTCGGGGGCATCAATCTTGAAGATATCAAGGCGCCTGAATGCTTCACCGTGGAACGCAAGCTGCGCGAGCGCATGAGCATTCCGGTCTTTCATGATGATCAGCACGGCACCGCGATTTGTGTGGCGGCCGCTTTCATCAATGGCCTGAAGGTCGTGCAAAAGGATATTGCCGAGGTCAAAGTCGTGGTCTCAGGCGCGGGTGCGGCAGCGCTGGCCTGCCTGGAGCTGCTGGTGGATCTGGGCCTGCCGCGCCAGCATATCTGGGTGACGGATATCGAGGGTGTGGTCTATGAAGGCCGGACCGCCTTGATGGACGAAACCAAGGCGCAGTATGCGCAAGTGACGGAGGCCCGTACGCTGGCCGAAGTGATAGACGGCGCGGATGTCTTTCTGGGCTTGTCTGCCGGGGGTGTGCTCAAGGCTGATATGTTGCGCGGCATGAGCGCGCGGCCGTTGATTCTGGCCTTGGCCAACCCCACGCCGGAAATCACGCCTGAACTGGCGCATGCCACGCGTGGCGATGTGGTTATGGCGACAGGCCGTTCCGATTTCCCCAATCAGGTCAATAACGTTCTGTGCTTTCCCTATATTTTCCGGGGAGCGTTGGACGTTGGCGCCCGCACCATTACCCGGGCCATGGAAAAGGCGGCGGTCTATGCGATTGCCGGACTGGCGCAGGAAGAGCAGAGCGATGTGGTAGCGGCGGCCTATGGCGGCAGCGATGCGCGTTTCGGCCCGGAATATCTGATTCCCAAACCGTTTGATCCGCGTTTGCTGGCCCGCGTGGCGCCTGCCGTGGCCCTGGCGGCGATGGATGATGGCGTGGCGACGCGCCCCATCGTCGATATGGATGCCTATGTCGAGCAGTTGCGCCAGTTTGTGTATCACTCGGGCGCCTTCATGAAGCCGGTATTCGCGGCGGCCCGCCAGCAGGTGAAACAAGGCGGCAAGGCGCGCATTGTGTTCACGGAAGGCGAAGAAGAACGGGTCTTGCGCGCGGTGCAGGTGATTGTGGATGAAAAGCTGGCGCGGCCGATTCTGGTCGGGCGCCCGCAAGTGTTGCTGGCCCGGATTGAAAAGTATGGCCTGCGCCTGCGTCTGGGGCAAGATGTGGAAGTCACCAATCCGGAATATGACGAGCGCTTCCATCAGTACTGGACCAGTTATTGGGAAATGCGCTGCCGGGACGGCGTGACCAAGGAAATGGCGCGGGTGGAAATGCGCCGGCGCCTGACGCTGATCGGCGCCATGATGGTCAAGCTGGGCGATGCCGATGGCATGATTTGCGGTACGGTGGGGGCCTATCACGATCACTTGCGTTTTGTGGATCAGGTGATTGGCATGAAGCCGGGCACGCGCACGTACGGTGCCATGAATATTCTGCTGCTGGGCGAACGCACGCTGGCGCTGGTCGATACCCATGTCAATGATGACCCGACGGCAGAACAGATCGCGGAATTTACGGTCGCAGCAGCCGATCGCATGGCTTGCCTGGATTTGCAGCCCAAGGTGGCTTTGCTGTCGCGCTCCAATTTCGGGTCCGGCAGCTCGGCGTCCGGCATCAAGATGCGCCGTGCCTTGGAATTGGTGCGCGAAGCGGCGCCTCATCTGGAAGTCGATGGGGAAATGCATGGCGATAGCGCGCTGGATGAGGCCTTGCGTTTGCGGCAGCTGCCGGATTCGCCCCTGAAGGGCGCGGCCAATCTGCTGGTATGCCCCAACGTGGACGCAGGCAATATTGCCTATAACCTGTTGAAGACGGCGGCCGGGCGCAATGTGGCGGTGGGGCCGTTCCTGCTGGGGGCGGCGGCGCCTGTGCATATTCTGACTTCCAGTTCCACGGTGCGCCGTATCGTGAACATGGCGGCACTGGCCGTGCTGGATGCCAACCGGGAAGACGCGCTGCGCTGATCACTGGCCGTGCGTGCCGGGGTGCTGCTGGCCCCGGCGCGCTTTGTCCTACAGGCTTGGGCCAGGCCTGGGTCTGAAGGACACATGGGCTTAGCTGCTTTTGACGCTTGGCGCTTGGCGGTCTTGCTGTTTGGCTGTTGAGTCATGCCATAAAAAAACCTGTACCGGTTTTACGCGGGTACAGGTTTTTTTATGCGCTTATTGCCTGGCAGGAGAGTCCCCAGCCAGGCAGAGCGGCATTACATCACGCGGCTGCGGTACTCGCCGGTGCGGGTGTCGATTTCAATCTTGTCGCCGATTTCGCAGAACAGCGGCACGTTGATATCGAAGCCCGTCGTGGTCTTGGCAGGCTTGAGCACCTTGCCGGACGTGTCGCCACGCACTGCGGGTTCGGTGTAGCTGATTTCACGCACGACGATGGTGGGCAGTTCCACGGAGATGGCGCGGCCATCGTAGAACACCACTTCAACCTGCATGCCTTCTTCGAGGTAGTTCAGGGCATCGCCCATGCTGTCGGCTTCGACTTCGTACTGGTTGTACTCTTCATCCATGAAGACGTACATCGGGTCGGCGAAGTAGGAGTAGGTGCAGTCCTTGCGTTCCAGCAGCACAACTTCGAATTTTTCGTCAGCCTTGTAAACCAGTTCGCTGCCCGAGCCGGTGAGCAGATTCTTGAACTTCAGTTTTACGACCGCGGCGTTGCGGCCAGACTTGTTGTATTCGGCTTTCTGGACCACGAGGGGCTCGCTGCCCACCATGATCACGTTGCCCACGCGCAGTTCCTGTGCGGTCTTCATGATTTAAAAACTCCGGTATTTTCAGCAAAAGTGCTGGCCGGTCGCGCTCGGAAGGCCGGGACGGGACACGAACAGGCGCGACTTGACAAAGCTCACCATTCTATCATGGATCATGCGGCTCGCAGTCGCGGCATCGCGGCAGGGGTGGGTGGTTGCCAGCACGTCAGGCGGGGCGCGGACAGCGCAAGCGGCGCCGGGGTGAGCCGGTGCGCAGGGTGTCAGCGGGCAGCCAGTTTTTCCAGGCAGAAGCTCACTAATTGCTGGCCCAGATCGGCTTGCCGCGCCAGTTGGTCGCTATCGTGGCGGGCCTGTTTCTGCCAGTCCTGCCAGGCGGGGGCATCAAGCAGGGCAGGCCAGGAGATGACGGGTTGGGAGCTGGCAGGGCTGGGGCCGGCGGGGACGGTATTGCTGGATGCCGCACGGTTCCAGCCGGCAAATGCGGCCTGAACGGCGGGAGCCAGGCTGCCGCAGCCTAGCCAGGCTTGCAGCTTTTCCAGGTGAGCATCATCGGTTTGCGGATAGATATGCCAAAGCAGCGGGCGGCCAGCCCAGATGGCGCGCACCAGGGAATCCTCACCCCGGATCAGGTTCAGATCGGCGCTCCAGAGCAGACGGTCGAAAGCTTCCTGGCGCACGAACGCGTGCCGGGCAATGTGCAGATTGCCCGTGCGCCCGGCAGCCAGCGAGGGCGCGACCCCTTCCGGGACCAGCAGCAGGGTGGGGCGGGGGCTTTGGGCCAGCGCCTGGGTCAAGGCTGCCAGCGGGGCATGGGGATAGCAGAAAAGATTGATCAGGCGGCTGCCCGGTGTTTGCCAGTGCGCCAGCGCCTCGGCAGCTAGCCACAGCGATTGCAGCAAACCCGTTGCCTGTGTCTTGTCCGCCTGCCAGCTGTCGCGCGCCGCCAGCAGGCCGGGTTCACGCAGCAGCCCGCCTGTGCCTGGCAAAAAACCCGGAAAGAAAAAGTATTTGGGCACGCCGTTGGCCTGCAAGGAGGGCAGCAGGTGGCAGCCGGTGACCCAGTCTTCGGCGCTCAGATATTCCAGATTCAGCCAGAGATGGCGTTGGGGATCCAATTGCGCAAGATAGTCAGCAGGCGGGTCGCAAGCGAACGCCTCGATGCAGATGTCCAGCGGCGCCAGAGCGGGAGGTGTCTGGCTCCAATGCACCAGTTCTATGCCATCTAATTGGCCCACGCCATTTTGAAATGCTGCCGTCGGTTCCAGTTTGGCCAGGGCTTCCGGGGCATCCAGCCATAAACGGATGCGCCAGCCATGGTGGCGCGTGAGCTGACGCGCCAGGCGCAGGCACACGCCGATGTCGCCATAATTGTCGATCACGCGGCAAAACAGGTCGGCAGACGGAGTGCTGGGAGTTGCGGTCATGGCAGGCGCGGCGGGGCAGGCTTGGTGTGCGGGCGTGGTGTGCTGGCTTGGGACAGGCTTGGGACAGGCTTGGGGCAGTGTGCTGGGGGGAGAGTAAAGGGCTAAGCGCTGCCCCTAGCCCTGCTCATGTCAGTGGAAAGTGCCGGGCGCGATGTCCAGGTCTTCAGGCAGTTCGGCGTGTACCATTTCTCCGACCGCATTGGGGAAGAGCGGGCCGCCGCAGTCGTCACAATTTTCAGGGGGGAACACGCCGGGCAGCCGCCGGATTTCATGCACGCCCAGCGCATTGAGATGCGCGGAAATTTGCTCCAGCATGGCTTGGTACAAGTCTGTCGCGTCACCATCTATGTCTTCATCACGGCCGAAAATCGGCCAGATGCAGCCGTAATAGACGTCATTGCTATCGCGCACGCCCAGGCTGATGCGGAATTCTTCGGGGCCGCCCGCGCTGCAACGGCAGATCACGGCGCGCAATTGCCCGGTTTCCAGTCCGACAGAGGTATGCAGCCAGTTAACTGCTGCGGTCAGCGCCAGGGGGCGGATATGTTTGTCCGAGTCGCGGTTGCTGACGTAATAGGCATCGGGCAGCATGATTTCCACCGCGCATCCGGGCAGCAGCGCGGCAAAACTGGGGCCAGCCTGCTCCGCCCAGGCGGCCTGGCAGCTTTCGCGGCTGGCAGGGGTATCGCTGGCCGTTTCCTGCCAGGCAAACAACGCTTCGCCCTCCGGTACCGCGACGGCGCCAACCAGATAGCGCGTATCGGCCAGCATGGGCGGCACATCGGCATCCGCGCGGCTCGGCAGGCGGGTGGCGCGTTTGCCCAAAGCCTGATTGCCCAGGGCTTGCAGCCATTGCCAGGTTTCCGAGAAACTGCGTGGCAATTGATCGACGCCGATCAGCTGGGGATACAACGCAAGTTTGGCCTGGCTGGAAAGAATATGCCCGCTCATCTGGGCTGTCAGGGCTTCCAGGTGGCGCGCCGGGATGCCCCCATGGGGGATTTGAAAACGTGTCCAGGCCAGCACGGGCGCGGTAATGAGCACCACATCGTAGCGTTGCTCGTCGGCCGCGAGCGTCGTTGATTCAGACAGGGTCTCGATCAGTTCGACCAGCAGCCCGTAGGCATTCTGGTCGTTTTGCAACAGGTGTTCCAGCGCGTTTTCCAGCGCGGCATCGTTGCCGGTGCGCAGCAAGCGCCCCAGCAGCATTTCCAACTGTTTTTCCCAGTAGCGGTCTTCCGTGCGGCAACCGGATTGGCCCAGCGCCGTGGCGAGGGAAACAAGGCGGGCGGCATCGCGGGACGGGCGTTGGGAGGAGCGTTGGGTGGGGAACATGTGTGAGGAATCAGGCCGGTAATCTGCGTGTGACCATGCGCCAAAGCGCAGGCCCCGCCAGACGCCAAACAGGCCGGGCGGGGAGCGTGAGACTTGAAGTCGGGGCTTGCGGAAGTGCTCTGCCTGGCAGCGGCCTGGGCTTGAATCTGGGAAACCAGTGCCTGGGCCGGCGCGGGCGGGCAGCCAGCAAGCCGTGAAACAGAGATTGTAGCGGGACTGCGCGCAGGCTGGCAGCCGCCCGTGATAAAGCTTGTGTCTGCGTCTTGCAGGCCGGTCAGGAAACAGACGGGTCCGTGGCGGCGTGCGCCGCGGGATGCCCAGTAGGAAGGGAAGCCTGCCGGGCGTGGGGCCGTTCGCAGGAACGTTCGGCCCGGCAGGATTGCTACCGTCCGGACAGGCGCAGGCATGCCCGGACGTTATGCTGGCGTCAGCGGCAGGCGTCAGCGGCAGGCATCAGCGGCAGGCATCAGCGCAGCAGTTCGCGCAGCACGAAGGGCAGAATGCCGCCGTGATTGTAGTAATCCACCTCGATAGGCGTGTCGATGCGCAGCAGCACCGGTACGCGGTCGGTTTTCCCGTCTGCCCGGTGGATGACCAGCGTGACATCCTGTTGCGGCTGGATACCGTTTTCCAGGCCTTCGATGTCATAGGTTTCGTGGCCGGTGATGCCCAGCGATTGGACGCTGTCGCTACCCTTGAATTGCAGGGGCAGGACGCCCATGCCGACCAGGTTGCTGCGGTGAATGCGCTCGAACGAACGGGCGATCACAGCCTTGACGCCCAGCAGTTGCGTGCCTTTGGCTGCCCAGTCACGCGATGAACCAGTGCCGTATTCTTCACCGCCGAACACGACAGTAGAGACGCCTTCGCTGATATAGCGCATGGCGGCATCGTAGATGGAGAGTTGTTCGCCGCTGGGCTGGAACAAGGTTTCCCCGCCTTCGAAACGCGTGCCATCAGGCAGCGGCGGAATCATGAGGTTTTTGATGCGCACGTTGGCGAAAGTGCCGCGCATCATGATTTCGTGATTGCCGCGGCGCGAACCGTAGCTGTTGAAGTCCCCCTTGCTGACGCCATGGGCGATCAGCCAGCGGCCTGCAGGCGAAGTTTCCTTGATGGCGCCGGCCGGGGAAATGTGGTCGGTGGTCACCGAATCGCCAAAAATGCCCAGCGCCCGTGCATTACGTACTTGCGGCATGGGGGCAGGCGTCATGCCGAAGTTTTCGAAGAAAGGCGGCTGTGCGATATAGGTGGAGGTCGGCCAATCGTAAACGTCGCCGGTTGCGCCTTCAATGCGTTGCCACAGGACGCCGGGGTCGCTGCGGATCTGCGAATAGTTGGCGCGGAAGGCTTCCGGGTTCAAGGCAAAGCGCAGCAGCGCATTGATTTCTTCGCTGCTGGGCCAGATGTCGCGCAGATAGACCGGCTGCCCGGCGCTGCTGGTGCCCAGAGGCTGCGTAGAGAGATCGACCGTGACATTGCCGACCAGCGCATAGGCCACGACCAGCGGCGGGGAGGCCAGGAAGTTGGCCTTGATGTTCGGGTGGATGCGCGCTTCGAAGTTGCGGTTGCCGGACAGCACCGCCGCGCACACCAGATCATTGGCGACAATGGCTTCATTGATATCTGCCGTCAGGTCGCCGGCGTTGCCGATACAGGTCGTGCAGCCGTAGGCCGCGACGTTGAAGCCCAGTTTTTCCAGATAGGGCAGCAGGCCGGTTTTCTGCAGGTAACCCGTTACCACACGCGAGCCAGGGGCGAGTGACGTCTTGATATGGGGGGCGACATGCAGCCCCGCTTCAACAGCCTTCTTGGCCAATAGACCCGCCGCCAGCAGGACGCTGGGATTGGATGTGTTGGTACAGGAGGTAATGGCTGCGATCAGGACGTCGCCATTGTGCAGTGTGGTGCCTGTGCTGGTGGCGAAAGGCGCATCCAGTTTGCTGGCCGGCTGGGAAAAACCGTTTTCCGTCACCGGTTTGGAGAACAAATCGGTAAACGTGGCGGCAACCTTGGGCAGCTCGATGCGGTCCTGCGGGCGCTTGGGGCCAGCCAGCGACGGCACGACGGTGCTCAGATCCAGTGTCAGCAGCTTGCTGTAGGTAATGTCGCTGGCAGCGGGAACGCCATACATGCCCTGTGCCTGGAAATAGGCCTTGAGCGCGGCGATTTCTTCTTCCGTGCGCCCGGTGCCGACGAAGTAGTCGATCGTACGGTCATCCACCGGGAAAAAGCCCATGGTTGCGCCGTATTCCGGGGCCATGTTGCCGATGGTGGCGCGGTCAGGGACAGCCAGACTGGCGGTGCCTTCACCACAGAACTCGACAAACTTGCCGACTACTTTTTCGCGGCGCAGCATTTCGGTGATGGTTAGCACCAGATCAGTGGCGGTCACGCCTTCACGCAGCTTGCCCTTGAGTTCCACGCCCACGACGTCCGGGGTCAGGAAGTACATGGGCTGGCCCAGCATGCCGGCTTCGGCTTCAATACCGCCCACGCCCCAGCCCACCACACCGATACCGTTGATCATGGTGGTATGACTGTCGGTGCCGACCAGCGTATCGGGGTAATAGACATCATCGGTCGAGCGGTGCACGCCGCGCGCCAGATATTCCAGATTCACCTGGTGCACAATGCCGAACCCCGGCGGCACGACGCCGAAGGTATCAAAGGCCTGCATGCCCCATTTCATGAACTGATAGCGTTCCTTGTTGCGATGGAACTCCAGCTTCATGTTCAGATCCAGCGCATCCGGCGTCCCGTAATGGTCGATCATGATCGAGTGATCCACGACCAGATCAACGGGAACCAGCGGCTCGATGCGCTTGGGATTGGCGCCCATGGATTTGGCGACATCGCGCATGGCGGCAAGGTCGGCCAGCAGCGGCACGCCAGTGAAATCCTGCAGCACCACACGCGCCAGGACAAAGGGAATTTCTTCTTCACGCTTGGCATTGGGCTGCCAGTTCGCCAGTTGGCGAACATGCTCTTCCGTAATTTTCTTGCCGTCACAGTTGCGCAGGACGGACTCAAGCACGATACGGATGGAAACAGGCAGGCGTTGGATATCAATGCCCAGCTCCCGGCCCAGGGCGGGCAGCGAGTAGAACTTGCCGCGGCGCTGGCCGACGGTGAATTCATGCAGGGTATTGAGGGTGTTGTGCGGCATGTGGGACTCCTTGGTTCTATCCTGAAATCAGGGAAGGCCACGCACCTGCTGTCATCCATGCTTGCCTGGCAGGGAGATGGCGAGGTCACCCAGGCAGGCGCTATGCGCTGTGCCTGGCCGTGGCAAGGAAAGCCCGGCCCTGGGGCCGAAATTTCCATACTCGGCTGCCGCAGGCGAAGACAAACCGCGGCGTTGAACTGCGGATAAAGCCAGTCTAGCGCAGACAGCGGCCTTAGTCATGGGGAATCTGCGCCACGCTGAAATGGGTATAAGCCGATCTTTTTGAGACTGATTCGCAGTGCCATGATGGTGGCCATTCCAATTGCCAGCGCCATGGGGCCGGATCTTCGATGAGAACGCAACGAACACTGAGAGGCTTGCCTTTGGGCGTGCCGGCCATATTGGCGCCGCTGTGTCTGGGCGCATGTGTCGCACCGGTGCGGCCGCCGCTGCCGGCCGACCCATGGCCGGGCGTGGTGGCGCCGGGCCGCTACGATTTTTCCTGGCGTTTGTCGGGGCAGCGCGAATTGGCGCCTTTGCAAGTGTTCGACGATGGCAACAACACCTGGCTGCAATTTCCGCCACAGCAGACCTTGCCAGCCATTTTCGTGGCCGATGCCAGCGGCGAGCGTCTGGCAGCCTATGAAACAGCTGGCCCCTATTTGCGTGTGCGGGGAGTCTGGCCCAGCCTGGTGTTTCGGGGCGGCAGCCGGCAGGCCAGGGCGCAATATGCGGGCAGCGCCCGGGCGCAAACCCTTGAAGATGCCGGTTTGTCCATGGCGGCGCAGCCGGTAGCGGCCAGCGTCATGGATGCGGCGGCGCCCAGCCTGGCACAGGCCGGTGAGGGCCATCAGCCAATCAGCGCGCCTGGCGTGGCATTCATGCCTGCGCTGGCGCCGGCCGCGGGCATTTCCGGCGGGGCGGCGCCACTGGGCCTGTCCGCCACAGAGGAACGCTACACGGCTGGCACGAGTGACGGCAATATGCGCCGTGTGTTGGGGCAATGGGCCCAGCGCGCCGGCTGGACCTTCGATCCCTGGCATTGGGATGTCAGCATGGATGTGCCGCTGGCGGGCAATGCGGAATTTGGGAGCGACTTCATGCAGGCCGTCCGCCAATTGCTGGCGGCGACAGAGCTGTCTGGCCAGCCCTTGCAACCGTGCTTTTATAACAACCGTGTCTTGCGTGTCGTGGCCTGGACCCAGCCATGCGACCGCCATGCCCAGCCTGGCGGAGGTGCGGCATGATACGCGCTGGCAGCGGGCAGGGCGGATCAGGCCGGGTGCGGCATTGGGTATGGCTGCTTGGGCTGGCCGGCAGCGGCGTGGGGTGCGGCATGGCGCCAGCCTTGCAGCAGGTGGATACGGCCCAGTATCGCGCCGAAGCCAGCCAGGCGCAGCACGCGGCTGAGTTTCAAGGCGCTTTTGACCCGGCGGCGCGGCAGGCGGCGCAAATCGTTGATAAGCCATGGCTGGCCGGGCCGCCACAGCCGCTGGCGCGTGATGCGATTTTGCCGCCAGCCCTGCGCGGCGAAATTGACACCACCTTGCTGTTCTCGCCAGGGCGCGGCAGCCTGACACTGCTGGGGGAACGCATTTATCGCGCAACAGGCATACCGGTGCGCATTTCCCCTGAAGCCTTGTTGCCCGCGGAAGCCTTTTTGCCGCGCCTGACGGTTGACGCTGGCCCGGCGCCGGAACCACCGCTCGCGCCGGAGTTGCCCAATGGCCCGCTGCCCTTGCCGCAATTGCTTGATGCGCTGGCGCACAGGCTGAATCTGTCGTGGCGTTATGCGGATGGCGCCATTGTGTTCTTCCGGACGGAAAGCCGGGTGTTCGATGTCCGCTTGCTGACGCTGGATGCCACCGCTGATATCCGGCTTGGACGGGCATCCAGCAGTGAATCCGGCGGTTTCAGCAGCACGGCGGAAACCGCGCTGGCCTTGCGCGGCGACGATGCAATGGCAGCCCTGAAAGCCAGGATAGAACCCATGCTGACACGTGCGGGAACGCTGGCAGCCGTATCCGGCGCAGGGCAATCCATTGTTGTGACAGACACGGCTGAAGCCCTGGACCGGGTTGCACGGTTCCTGGCGCATGAAAACCGCGCGCTGACGCGCCGGATCAAACTGGTATTTGAAGAAGTCACCCTGGAATTGGATGACGAGCATCAACAGGGGGTGGACTGGAATCTGCTGTATGGCGGCGGGGGCGCTTTGCTGCGCACCATCATGCCGGGGGGCATGGCGCCGGCCGATGGCAGCGGGCAATGGGATGCGCGTGTGCAACGCGGAGGCTTCCAGGGGTCACAAGGCATTCTGGATGCGGTGAAACAGGTGGGGAAAGTGGTGCGCCACACGCGGGTGCCGATATACACCCTGAACCGGCGTCCGGTCACGCATGCCGTGCGCCGCACTTTTTCCTACATCGACGAAGTCCAGACGACGACAGTACCGGCGGCAACAGGCTCAGGCGCAGCGTTTTCGCTGCCGTCCGTTTCCATCAGCCAGAAGGAAGCGACCGTTGGCGTTTTCCTGACTTTGCTCCCGGACGCGCAGGCAGACGGCCAGATATTGCTGTCGATCGCCTATGACAACAGTGTGGCCCAGCCTTTGAAAAGCATCACTTTTGGCGAGGCCGGGCAGCAGGTGCAGATTCAGCAGATCACGGTCGAAGGCAATGGCGCCGTGCAGCAAGTGGCGCTGCAGCCTGGACAGGTGGTCGTGATTTCAGGCTTTGAAAGAAACGAGGACGAGTCCGCCTCGCGCCGCGTGGCGCCAGGCTGGCCGTTGGCGGCTGGAGGGCGGGACCGCGCGGCGCAAAAACGCCGGACATCACTCCTGCTGGTATCAGCTCAGCAGGAAGAGGGGGTGTGACATGCCGAGCCTAGCGTCATCGCAAGTGCCGTTTTCCGACAAGCAGGAAACGTCGGCTGCGGCGCCGTGGGCGCCAGCCTGGACGGAAGATGGCAGGGGGGTGATCAGTCTGGATATGAAGAGCGATGCCCAAGGCCAGCCTTGCCGGCTTGTGTTCGGCCTGAGCTGGCGCCCTCTGATGGGCAGCCATCTGGCCCGGCAGGCGGTGCAGCGGGCGCGGGCGCTCAAGGCCACGCATTACGCCTGGCGCGGAGAGATGGCGGCGAGCGTAGCGTGCGCCCGCTGGCGGCGCGTGGAAACGCGCGGGCAGCCGCGCTATGCCGCAGCGCTGCTGGCAGCCCAGCTATGCGGCCAGGGGACGTTCGCATTGTGCCTGGATGGCGGCGAACGGGGGATTTGGCTGCTGGCTGTGCACGATGGTGCTGTCATTGCCGGGACGGATCTCTGGTATGCCACGGTGGATGCGGCGGCGCAGGCTTTGCAAGGGTTGCAGCAGCGCTATCCGACCTTGCGCGAGGCGCAGCTGGGGGACACGGTCGAAGCCTTTCTGGCGGCAGCGGCGGCGGCGGGGGCGGCCGTCTGGGACGGGGCGCGCCTGCAGCGCGTCTCGTACGCTTTCCGCTGGCCCTGGTGGGGCGGCATGGCTGGCGTGCTGTGGCTGGTCTGGTGGGCAGGGTGGGGGCCGGTATTCGGTGTGGCGCAGAACGGGCCGGCAGCCCAGGATGCGGAGCAAGTCTGGCTTGGGGTCTATGACGATTATGCCGCGGTGCGGCGGGTGCATGACAGCGCTTCTTTGCGCGGTTTGCTGCAAGGTGTGGCCGATCTGCCGCTCAGGCGTCAAGGCTGGGTGCTGGAACAGGCGGAGTGCCGCGCCAATCTGGCCGGATGGCGTTGTGCCGGACGCTACCGGCGTGCGGTCAGTGTGGCGGATAACAATGATCTGGCGCACCGGTGGCCGGCGGATTGGCAGGTGCAGTATGAAGGCTTGGACCAGGCCCGCGTCACTTGGCAGATTGCGGGTGGCAGAGCCATGGATTGGCGCCGCCTGCCTTCCCAGCAGGTGCTGCTGCGTGGGCCGGTGGCCTTGCTGCAGCGGCAGGCGCCGGTATTCGATCAAGTGTCGCTGGGGGCGGCGCAGACGGTGGCTTTGGCTGAACCCCAGGGAGAGGACGGCATGCCTTTGCCGGTGCTGGCGCATCTGCCTGTGCTGGTGGAGCGTCCGCTGCTGCTGTCTGGCGCCCTGCGTGGTTTGCCTTTGTTGCAGGACTTGCATTGGCCGGTGTACTGGGAGCGCCTGACGATAGAGGTCAAACCGCCATCGGTGGCGCCGGCCGTTCAAGAGTCTAGGCTGGTGGCGCATTTGCAAGGAGTGATCTATGGCCGGCAATAAGTGTGGCGGGCGCAAAGGCGTGCGCGCTGGAATGGGTGCGGTGGTGCTGGCGGGGGCGAGCCTGGCCGTGGCGGATGACAGCCCGCCCGTGCAGGATGCGCCTGTGTCCAAGGACGAAAAGAGCTGGCTGGACGGCATGCAGATGCGGGATTGGCTGAACCGGGAAACGGATAGGGCCTGGCGTGCCGAACAGCACCAAACCGATGTCAGGGAGGCGGGGCCAGCCGCAGGGAGCGTTCGCGCCAGCGTGGAGCGCGGCAATGCGGCAGGCCATAGGATGGCGGCAAGGCCTGACGGTTCGCAGGACGACCTTGCCCGGCCGCGCCTGCAAGCCCTTTATGGGAGTGGCGCCTACAAGGCAGCAGAGCTGGAAATCGCCGGAACCCGTTATGTCCTCGCCACGGATCGTGCCGGGCGGCTCGCGCCGCAACGCGCGGCGGATTATCAGTTGATTGCGATTCATGGGCAGTGCGTGTATTTGCGTCGGGCGGGTGTGCGGACGGACCTTTGCTGGCGTGAGCGCGCGCCTGAGGAGCGCTGAGATGGCATGGATCAACCTGCCTGGGAAAATGGCCAGGCCCGATAGGCAGCACAAAGAGCAGCACGAAAGGCTGCACCAAGGGCAGCATAAAGAGCAGCACCAAGGGCAGCACCAAGGGCAGCACCAAGGGCAGCACCAAGGGCAGCACCGGGCGCGGGCAATTGCATCAGGCGGTGTGACAGGGAGTACGGCAGCAGGTGCGCCAGGGAGGGAGGCAGGGCCAAGACGAGAACGGGGGTCCGATGACGCCTTGGGTGGCGTGCGGGATCAGGCGCTGATGATGAGGCCTGGCGTGGCGGTGAACAGGACTGCGCCGCCGCAGGCGCTGGCTGCGCCCTTGGCGATGGAAGGCCGGGATGATCTGGCGCGTTTGCAGCCGGCATTTCGCAGGACGCTGGCCACGGAAATCGAGGCGGGGGCGCTGGCAGCGCGTCTGTGCCCGGTGCAGTTCGAGGATGGCAGCACCGCTGTATTTGCCTGCGCGGAAGAAGCCGGCAGCGATAGCGTCGCGGAATGTCTGAGGCAATTGCAGGGGCGAGGTTACCGCCTGCATGAGCGGCCAGTCCGCGTGGTGTCATTGCCCCTGTTATTGGCCGTGGCGCGCGGCCAGATTGACGCAGGCTCTTTATCACGGCGGCGGCATCTGCTCGGTGATCCGCGCAAATCCGGGCTGCTGGCGGTCTTTCATCAAATGGTGGATTGGGCCCTGGCGCACGAAGCCAGCGATATTCATATCAATGTGGAAAGCCAGCGTCCGGTTTCCCGCGTGTTCTTTACCGTGACAGGCCGTTATGTGTCGCCCAAAGCCTATCAGCAACTGTCCAGCGCCATGCTGCTGGACATGCTGTCGGTCGCCTGGATGGATGTGCGCGGCGGCAATGGCGCCGTGTTTGATCCCACCGTCGAACAGCAGGGCAGCATCGGGTATGAGACGGGCGGGCAGGCGGTGATGTTGCGTTGGGCCTCGCTGGCGGCGGATGCCGGGCCGTCTGTGTGTTTGCGGGTGTTGCGTCTGGAGTCGCAAGGGCCTTTGCCTGGCCTGGCAGAGCTGGGCTATCTCCCCGGGCAGGTGAACTGCCTGGAGGACGCCCGTTTGTCCCAGGGGGGCGCCATCGTGTTTGCCGGCGTGGTGGGGTCGGGTAAGTCCACCACGCTGGCCAGCCTGATCCGTTCGCTGCCCGAGACACGCAAGGTTGTCACGCTGGAGGATCCGGTGGAATACCTCATCCCCAATGCCTTGCAGAACACCTTGGGACGCCGTTTGGATGGCGAGGATCACAGTGTGTTCGGCGTCAAGCTGCGTACCTTGAAGCGCAGCGCGATGAATGACTTGATGATAGGCGAAGTGCGTGATGCCGAGACCGGGCGGGCATTCATGGATCTGGCCGGCTCCGGGATGAGTCTTTACACCACCGTGCATGCTGGCAGCGCAGCGCTGATCCCGGAACGCCTGGCTTCGGATTTCATTCGTGTGTCGCGTGATTTCCTGGTGGCGCCCGGTGTTTTGAAGCTGCTGGTTTACCAGAGCCTGTTGCCGCGTTTATGTCCGCATTGCGCCGAACCGCTGGCCTGCCTGGAAGCGGGCGGAATGGCGGCTGACGGCCAGTGGCGGGATGGCGCCTACTGGAAAGCATGGACGGCCCGGCTGGCGCAGTGTTATGGCGTCGATACCGCCAGCGCAGGCAAGACTTTGCGTGTCCGTTGCCTGACGGGGTGTGACGCCTGCCGGCGGCCAGCCTTGCCGCAGCTCAATGGCTGGCTGGGGCGTACGGTGGCGGCTGAAATTATCAGGCCGGAGAGTACGCCGGGTTTTCTGGATGGCCTGCGCCGACGTGATGTCCAGGCGGCGGCGCAGAGCTGGCGTGCGATCCGGCGCGATGGGCTGACGGGCGCGGACATGCAGGGGAAAACCGCCATGGAATGCGCTCTCTACAAGGCCTGGATGGGCTGGGTGGATCCCAGAGATATTGAACCGGCATTCTCAGCGTTTGACAGCCTGCCGCAAGAGGGGGCGCATCATGCATGAACGATTTTCGCGCGCGATCCGGCAATGGGCTGCTCAGGCGCTTGCGCCCGTGTGGCAGGAAGAAGGGCAGCGCGTGCGGTGGGGCATCTGGCGAAGCATGTGGCGGGGTATCTGGTGGCGGCTGGCCGCAGGCGGCATGCGCCGGCAGCGCGCCGCTTACTACGGCTATCTGGCGGGCCGGCTGGCGCCAGGGGGCGGGCGCACCTTGCGCGCTTTGTTTGAAGATGATGCCCGGCGCTATGGCCCAAGAGAGGCGCGGGGGTGGCTGAGCATGCAATGGGCGCAGCGCTGCGCCTTGCAGGGCGGAGACCTTGAACAGTTATGGCAGGGGGTGTTCCCGGCCACGGAATTGCGTTTGCTGCGTGTCGCCCAGCACGCCGGCGCGGACGCTTTGCGCCAGACTTTGCAGGATCTTGCCCAGGCCGTTGCCTTGGTGACGAAAGTACGTACAGGGGTGCAGCAGACCTTGTCCGTCGCGGTGCTCGCCTGCCTGATTTTGCTGGCCATGCTGGCCGCCGTGCCGGTCTGGACGGCGCCGCATCTGGCCTCCATGTTCGGGCATATGCCGCCAGTCTTTCATGGCAGGGCAGCCAGCGCGCTGTTTTCTTTTGCCGGCGGGCTGATGCAAGCCTGGCCCTGGCTGCTCATGCCCGCTCTGGGTTTGTGCGTGCTGCTGCCCGCCAGCTTCACCCGGGCGCGGGGCCGCTTGCGGCTGAGGCTGGACAAATTGGCGCCCTGGCGTTTGCACCGGGATTTTCATGCGGTGAGGTTTCTCGCCTTGCTGCAGGTATTGCTGCGGCCCAGGTCAGGCATGGTCATGCCTATGCGCGATCAATTGGAACTGCTGTGGAGCGCATTGCCGCCATGGCTGCAATGGCATGTCGAACGCATGAACGAAACCCTGGCCCATGGGGCGCCTGTAGGGGAAATTTTTGCCACCGGGCTGTTCGAGCGGGAGACGCGTTGGATGCTGGATGACATGGTCGAAGCTGACGGGCTGGACGGCGGCATGGCGCAAATTCAGGCCAGGCTGGAGAGTCTGGTCGCCGGACGGGTCCTGGCGCGGGCGCGCTTCTGGCGTTGGGCCATGTTGCTGGGCGCGGCCGGTGGTGTCCTGGCATTGCTGTTCTGGCATTACATGGTGATTGACGATCTGCGCCGCGCGCTGACCAATTACCACGCTGCCGGCATGTCCTGACGTTGTGTATCCGTGCCGCCTGGCTGGCAAGCTTGGCAGGCCTGTGGGCCGGCCCATCCTTTCTTTCTCTGTCACTGTTGTGCCGAAATAAGGAACTCATCATGCGTACATTGTTTCCCTTGCCGCACCTGGCTCGTCCTGTTCTTGCCGCGCCTGGGCGGCCTGTGATGGCGCGCCGTGGCGGACGGCGGCCAGCAGGCTCTGGCGGCGTCAGCTTGCAGCGCGGATTTTCCTTGATCGAAATTTCGATTGTGGGCGCCATTATTTTGCTGATTTCGATGGTCGCCGTGCCCATGATCGGCAATTACATTACTGAAAACAAGGTGCCAAAAGTCGGGGATGAACTCCTGCGTTTCATGGTGCGCATGCGCGTCGGGGCAAGCGGCGTGACCGATTTGCCGTATGCCGGCGTGAATAACAGCGTGCTGGCCAATGCGTTGAGGGATTCCGGCGTCGTGCGCGTGTCGGGTGAGGGGGCGGCGGGTATCGTCAAACATGGTCTGGGGGGCGGCGCAACGAATCAGAGCGGCCTCGTCACCCTGGCGCCTGCCGCACTGGCAGGCGCCGGTAATGGCAGCGCATTCCGGCTCAGCCTCAGTCATGTCAGTCATGCAGCCTGCCCAGGCCTGGTTTCCATCCTGCAGCAGGTCGCCAGCGTGATTACGATCTCAGGCGGCCGAACCAGTGGCGAGGTCAAGAATGCGACTGCCAGCCCGCCGCTCGCATATCACCCCTTGCGGGCGGAAGCGCTGTGCCAGACCGGTGATGTCAACAGTTTTGCCTTTGTCGTGCAATGAAACGCCGGTCTCGTATAGGCTGGCTCAGCCAGCCTGCTTATACCCAGCGCGGTGTGGCGCTGCTGGAATTGATCGTCGCAGCAGCGGTGGCGGTGCTGCTGGCTGCCTGGGGGGCGGGGTATTGGGTGGATAGGGCGGAATCCGTGCGCAGTGCGGCGGCCGGCGCCTGGCTGGGGGAAGTGGGCAAGGCGGTGTCGCACATGCTGGAAAGTGAATTTTCCGGCCTGGCCGATCCTTCGGCGGCATTGAAGCATCCTTACGGTAACCGGCAGGCGCCGACCTTGCAGGAACTCAAGCGTTTCGCTTATTTGCCGGCAGGCTTTCCGGAGCGCTCTGTTTGGCAAACCGGAGCGGAAATACGTATCTGGCGCCAGGGGGAATGTCCGGCAGGCGGGGGATGCCTGGTGCAGGCGCTGGTCTATCTGCCTTTGGCTGCGTCGCGCCCGCCGGCGGACATGACCCGGCGCGCCGGCGCGCTGGCGCAACTGGACGGGCGCGGCGGCATGGTCTGGCCACATGAACCCGCGCGTATCCGTGGCGCTGTATTTGATATTCCCAACCCCTTGCCAGAGGGCACACGCTTGCCTGCCGGTGCTGTTGGCGTGTATTACGCGCTGGATGCGGCCCGCCTGGGCGAGTTCGTGCGGATGCGGGATACGCGGGATCCGTCATTGCAAGGCAATTTGTCGGTGGCAGGGCAGACCGATATCGCTGGCCGCTTACGGGCATCGGGGCGGCTGGAGGCGGGGGAATATCTGCAGCTGGATGGCAGCGCGCGCATGGCCGCGGCATGCCGTCCGAATGGCTTGCTGGCCAGGGACGAGCGCGGGGCCGGATTGTTGCTCTGCGCCAACGGTCAATGGCAGATTGCGGCGCTGGGTGGTTTTGGCGGTATTTATTCCTGGCAGGAGCGTTTTGGATGCCGGATCGGGAAGGCGAATCCCATCACAGGCGCATGCTCATGCCCAGCAGGTTTTCTGCCTTCCCTCATTAATTCCGTGGCGACGCATGATGATTACGCGACGCAAATCCACACCTATTTGTGCCAGCGGGCAGGAGGGTAGGTGCTAAGCGGACAATGGGGATATCGGCCCTTCTCAGCACGCTGGGCGGCTCGGGGACGCCGCCATGCCCGGACAGCGCCTATAATGATCAATTCGCCAAATTCATGCCTCGGGCAGCAATGAAAGCTTCAGAAATCCGCCAGAAATTCCTGCAGTTCTTCCAGTCCAAGGGACATACCATTGTCCCTTCGTCGTCGCTGGTGCCTGCCAATGATCCGACTCTGCTGTTTACCAACGCAGGGATGGTCCAGTTCAAGGATGTGTTCACCGGCAGGGACGCGCGTCCCTATACACGGGCAACCTCCTCGCAGCGCTGCGTGCGCGCGGGTGGCAAGCACAATGACCTGGAAAACGTGGGTTATACCGCGCGCCACCACACCTTCTTCGAAATGCTGGGCAACTTCAGTTTCGGGGATTACTTCAAGCGTGATGCGATTCACTATGCCTGGGAATTGCTGACCAAGGCGTATGGCTTGCCCGCAGATAAACTGTGGGTCACGGTGTATCAGGAAGACGACGAGGCCTACGATATCTGGGCCAAGGAAGTGGGCGTGCCGGTCGAGCGCATTGTCCGCATCGGCGACAACAAAGGCGCCCGTTACGCGTCGGACAATTTCTGGCAAATGGCCGACACCGGTCCTTGCGGGCCGTGTTCCGAGATTTTCTATGACCATGGCCCGGACGTCTGGGGCGGTCCTCCGGGGTCGCCAGAAGAAGACGGTGACCGGTATATCGAGGTCTGGAATCTGGTCTTCATGCAGTTCGACCGGGATGCGCAGGGCAACCTCAATCCGCTGCCCAAACCGTGTGTCGATACCGGTATGGGCCTGGAGCGTATTGCCGCTGTCTTGCAGCATGTCCACTCCAATTATGAAATCGACCTGTTCCAGGCCCTGATCGCTGCGGCGGCTCGGGAAACCGGTGTGGCCGATCTGGGCAATAACTCGCTGAAGGTGATTGCCGATCATATCCGTGCCTGCTCGTTCCTGATTGTCGATGGCGTGATTCCGGGGAATGAGGGCCGTGGCTACGTGCTGCGCCGCATTATTCGCCGGGCGCTGCGCCATGGCTACAAGTTGGGCCAGAACCGCCCGTTCTTCCATAAGCTGGTGCCCGATCTGGTTGCCCAAATGGGCGATGCCTATCCTGAACTGGCGCAAGCTGCAGAGCGTGTGGCCCAAGTGCTGCGTCAGGAAGAAGAGCGTTTTGGCGAAACGCTGGAAAACGGCATGCGCATTCTGGAAGGCGCGCTGGCTGCCGTGCCGGCAGGCAGTCCGCTGGACGGCAATACGCTGTTCACGCTGTACGACACCTACGGTTTCCCGGTGGACCTGACAGCAGATATCTGTCGTGAACGCAATGTGGAAGTGGATCTTGAAGGCTTTGAGAAAGCCATGGCGCGCCAGCGTGAACAAGCGCGTGCAGCGGGCAAATTCAAGGCCACCGAAGGCTTGGTCTATTCGGGTGAGCAGACCCGTTTCGATGGCTATGGCCAGCTGTTTACGGAAGGCGCCAAGGTACTGGCCCTGTATGTGGACGGCACGGCGGCAGATCAAGTGCAGGCCGGCCAAGCCGCCGTTGTGGTGCTGGATGCCACGCCGTTTTATGCGGAAGCTGGCGGCCAGGTGGGCGATGCGGGCGTGCTGACGGCACAGGCGGGCAATGCCCGTTTTGTGGTGGAAGATACGCTGCGGATTCAGGCTGGCGTGTCCGGCCATCATGGCACGCTGGAATCCGGCACGCTGAAGGTTGGCGATAGCGTGGACGCCCAGGTCGAAGCCGGGCGCCGCGTGCGCATTGCGCGCAATCACTCGGTGACGCACTTGATGCACAAGGCCTTGCGCGATGTGCTGGGGGCTCACGTGCAGCAGCGTGGCTCGCTGGTCGATCCGCAAAAAACGCGTTTCGACTTTGCGCATGATGCGCCGATGACAGCCGCGCAAGTGGCGCAGGTGGAAAAGCTGGTGAACGAGCAGATCGTGCTGAACGATCCGGTCGAGACGCGCGTCATGGCGTATGACGATGCTGTGCAAAGCGGCGCGATGGCATTATTCGGCGAAAAATACGGCGATACGGTCCGTGTCGTCGATATCGGTTTTTCGCGTGAACTGTGTGGCGGTACCCATGTGCGCAGCACGGGTGAAATCGGCTTTTTCAAGCTGGTGACCGAAGGCGGTGTGGCGGCAGGGGTGCGCCGCGTCGAAGCGGTAACGGGCAGCAATGCGCTGGCCTGGGTACAGGACCTCGACGATACGGTGCAACAGGCTGCCGCTGCGCTCAAGACGCAGCCGGCTGAGCTGCCCGCGCGGATTGCCCAATTGCAGGATCAGCTGCGCAGCCTGGAAAAATCGCTGCAACAAGCCAAGGACAAGCTGGCTGCCAACGCGGGTAACGATCTCGCAGGCAAGGCCCGTGATATCGGCGGCGTCAAGGTGCTGGTCGAGTCCCTGGGCGCGGTCGATGCGCGTTCGCTGCGCGGTACGGTCGATCAGCTCAAGAATAAGCTGGGCTCGGCAGTCGTGCTGCTGGCTGCTCAGGACGACCAGGGGAAAATCAGCCTGGTGGCCGGGGTGACGCCGGATGTCGTGGGCCGCATCAAGGCTGGCGATCTGGTCGGAGAGCTTGCCGTGCGCGTTGGCGGCAAGGGCGGCGGCCGCCCGGATATGGCCATGGGCGGCGGCAGTGATACGGCAGCCCTGCCCGAGGCGATCAAGGCAGCGGCTGCCTGGGTAGAGTCAAAGCTGTAAGGCAGGCGCGCATGAACACGAATGATCCCGCGTTTGTGCAAGAGGTGGATGCCAGCGGACTGAAATGTCCGCTGCCCATTCTCCGCGCCAAAAAAGCCCTGGCGCAAATGCAGGCGGACGAGGTGCTGCGCGTCATCACGACCGACCCTGGCGCTGTCCGTGACTTTGACGCCTTTGCCCGCCAGACGGGCAACACCTTGCTGTTGCAGCGGGATGAAGGAACGCGCTGCGTGCATTACCTCAAGCGCCGGAGCTGAGTTCCTTTTTCCCCGTTGCCGCGATTGCGGCTATTTCATCCCTTTCGTCCATTTCGTCCATCTCGTCCTGCAATGCTGCCGCAGGCAGGGCCAGATGGAAGATGGCACCGCCTTCCGCGGCATTGCTGGCCCAGGCGGCGCCATGGTGCCGTTGCGCGACGGCCAGGACGAAAGCCAGCCCCAGGCCTGCGCCGGGATTGCGGATCGCGGTACCGGTCGCATTCTGGGCGAAGGCTTCAAAAAGCGTCTGCAGGTCTTCTGGCGGCACGCCGGGGCCATGGTCCCGAATACTGATGATCCAGCGGTTGGTCTGCGCTTCCCAGGCAAGCCCGCATTCTATGCTGGCCTCAGCCGGGCTGAACTTGATGGCATTGTGCAGCAGGTTGCCAATGGCGCGGCGCAACAGGGTTGCGTCCACACTTAGCCAGGCGGCGGGCGCTGGCGCTGCCGGGGGCGGTGCTGTCAGGATACGCAATTGCCGGGCCTGGGCGAGGCTGAAAAAGTTGTCACAGCATTCGCACAGCAAATCATAGAGATCCGTATCGTGCTGGTGCAATTGGGCGGATTCCGCGCGGGTCAATTGCACAAAGCCGTCAACCAGTTCCAGAGTCTGGTGCGCGTAATTTGTGATGCGTTTCAGGG